>JAYTUR010000128.1:0-2688 GCA_043744475.1 Saprospiraceae bacterium
GTTGAATTTTTATACGTGCCAGATAATTATTATGAAGAAGTATTGGATCGTGTAGGACATATTCATGAAGATATTAAAATACTGAAAGAATTAAATATATTGATTGATAGAGATGAAGAAGGTTATTTATTACAATTATTCACAAAACCATTAGAAGATAGACCTACCCTATTCTTCGAAATCATTCAACGATGCGGTGCCAAGTCTTTTGGCAAAGGCAATTTCAAAGCTTTATTTGAAGCCATTGAAAGAGAGCAAGCGAAACGTGGAAATTTGTAACTTTTAAACATTAAAAATATGCCTAATCAAGAAATGCCCCTTTGGGAAGTTTTTATTCGCAGCCGTCAAGGGCTTGACCACAAACATGTCGGTTCACTCCATGCTGCAGATGCTACAATGGCGCTTGAAAATGCCCGCGATGTTTACACTCGCCGACAAGAAGGTGTGTCTATTTGGGTCGTCGAATCAAAGTACATTACCGCTTCTGACCCTGCGGACAGTGACCCGCTTTTTGCCCCTGCACAAGACAAAGCCTATCGGCATCCAACTTTTTATGACATGCCCGAAGGCATAAAACACATATAATATGGCTACAAATAACCTTTTTGACTATACCCTCCGCATCGCCGATAATGCCCTGATTTTGGGGCATCGTCTATCCGAATTATGCGGACATGGACCCGTTTTGGAGCAAGACATTGCGGTAACAAATATTGCCCTCGACCTCGTTGGACAAGCCAGAACCCTTTATCAGTACGCCGCCGAAGTGCAAAATAAAGGCAAAACGGAGGACGATATCGCCTATTTGCGTGATGTCTATGATTTCAAAAACCTGCTGCTTGTTGAACAACCGAATGGTAATTTTGCGGATACTGTTGTGCGACAGTTCTTTTTTTCAGCGTTTCAACTACCTTTTTATGAAAAATTAGTCCATTCAAAGGACGCTATATTGAGGGGTGTCGCGGAGAAAGCGGTGAAAGAATTGGCGTATCATTTGCGTTGGTCGAGCGAATGGTTGATTCGTTTGGGCGATGGCACGGCAGAAAGTCATCAACGGACGCAAAAAGCGGTTGATAATTTATGGACGTATTCAGGCGAAGCAATGATAGTTGATGACCTCGATAATTGGGCAAATACTGAGGGGATCGGTGTGGATTTAGAGAGTATTAAAATGACTTTTGACACAACCATAAATGCTGTTTTGACAGAAGCAACCTTAAGAATACCAACGGCTAATTTCATGCAAAAAGGTGGTAAACAAGGGCGACATACGGAGTATTTGGGGTATATTTTAGCAGAAATGCAGTTTATGCAACGGGCGTACCCGAATATGGTGTGGTGATTTAATGATGAAATATCAATGATAAATGATGAATAATGAGGCTTTGAAAGGACGTATTTGGGTGATATTAGAAAACGTCACTGACCCCGAAATCCCCGTTTTGTCGGTCTTAGATTTGGGTATTGTTAGAGACATTCATATTGACGAAGAAGGTTTAATTGAAGTCATCATAACGCCTACTTATTCAGGCTGTCCTGCTATGAGCGTCATTGCCACCAATATAAAATTTGAATTGTTAGCGCAAGGTTTTCCAAAAGTAAAGGTAATCGAAATATTGAGCCCTGCTTGGACAACGGATTGGATGACAGAAGCGGGTAAACAAAAACTAAAAGAATACGGCATCGCACCACCACAAACACAAGCCCGTTTAGATAAAATGCTTTTTCAGAAGCGCCCCTCAGTAAATTGCCCACAATGTGGCTCTAACAATACGGAATTATTGAGTGAATTTGGTTCAACGGCGTGTAAATCACTGATGCGTTGCAAAAATTGTTTAGAACCGTTTGATTATTTTAAATGTCATTGATATGAAAATAGGCATAATCGGCAGCGGCGCAATGGGCAGCGGAATTGCACAAGTGGCAGCGATGGCAGGTTGCGAAGTCCGCATTTACGATGCCGACAGCCATGCTTTGGAACGCGGCAGACAACTGATTGCTAAAAACCTGGTGCGAAGTCTGGAAAAAGGACGATTGAGCAAAGACGAAGCTGCCGACATTTTGAACCGCCTAAAAGCCGCCGAAAGGCTGTCAAGCCTCAGCAATTCTGACCTCATCATTGAAGCCGTTATTGAAGATTTAGACATCAAAAAATCCATTTTTGCGGAGTTGGAATTAGATATTTCGGACACCTGCATTTTGGCAACCAATACTTCGTCGCTGTCGGTCACGTCCATTGCGGCAGCTTGTCAAAAGCCTGAACGGGTTATTGGCATTCATTTTTTTAACCCTGCGCCCATCATGCCTTTGGTTGAAATCGTTCCCGCCCTGCAAACCGACCCCTCAGTAGTAAGCCGTTCAAAACGCATTTTAGATAATTGGGGTAAGACAACTGTTTTGGCTAAAGATACGCCTGGCTTTATTGTTAATCGTATTGCCCGACCTTTTTATGGCGAAGCGTTGCGCATTTTTGAAGAGGGCATAGCCAATATGGAGACGATTGACCGAAGTTTAAAGGAAATTGGCGGTTTTCGCATGGGTGCGTTTGAATTGATGGATTTTATTGGACACGATGTCAACTATGCCGTAACCGAATCCGTTTGGCGTGCCATGTTTTTTGACCCACGATATAAGCCATCTTTTACCCAAAAACGCCTTGTTGAAGCGGGTTTTTTAGGGCGAAAATCA
>JAYTUR010000129.1:0-2687 GCA_043744475.1 Saprospiraceae bacterium
CATTGGTATTTGTCGTAACTTGTTGAATCTGAACACAGTTTGCTGAATAAAGCGTCACATTTACGCCTTGTAATCCATTTTCAAAAACCCCTTTTTGACCATTGCCGTCACAATCCATCCAAACCAGATTGGTATTGGTACAGTTTTGGGCGACAAGATACTGAGGGGTTATCTCAAAAATAAATAGGACAGAAAACAGATAAATCTTACGAATAAATGCTTGTAAATTCGGTTGCATGGAAAATCGGTTTTGGTAAAAAAATAAAATTTAAGGTTTTGGTTAATGAACTTTCATAGTCTGCTTATGACCATTTCGCTCCGCGATTGAATCTCCTATGCGCTAAATTGTATAAAAAATTGACTTTATAGATTCCTAAATTTGGTATCGGTTTTTTGAAATTATAAGAAATACAAGGCACAACATCAACTCCATCTTGTTGTTACACAAGAGGACTCATTTTCATTCAGCATGAAAACCTATTAAGGCTGAACTGTTGAAACCTTAATATATATGAGCTGTTTTATTGTAGAATAGGCAAAATACGCTTCGTGAAAGGTAAATTGTTACTAAATTCACGCATGTCAAAATAAGCCTGATTCTGTGAAAGATGAGTCAAACAAGAAACTGTTTTGCTCATTTGAAGATGTAAAGTTTTAGTCATAGGATAAAAATAAGTCTTGTAAGTATGCTTAAAAAATTGTAAAATTGTTTTGTAATAATTTTAAGTATGGTTTAAAAAATTGTAAGATTGTTTTGTCTTGGTGCATTATAAAGTTCTTTGTTTCAATCCCTAATTAATGTCGGTGTTGTTTGAGATTAGACAAATATAGACCCAATTTTGTTGGCACACTCGTTCTTTTATATATTTTAAACTATCAAAAAAGGGTAGTTAGTGCTTAATATTTTTATTTGTTTTTTATTCTAATTTCTAAAAATCAATAAACCATCATTTTACATTTTCAATAAAAATATCATCTGTTTTAATATTTATAAAAAAAATATTTATGAAAAAATTCTTTTTTTTTACCGCTATCATTCTTACCGCCCTCTACACGAGTTGCAATCAGCCCGTTCACCCGCCACAGATGACCATTTCCGCAGCATCTGTTGCCGTTTCATATAATCCAAGTAACGAATTTAATGCCTATTGGTATGCCGGAAAAGCGGAAATAACGAGTTACGATTACCTCATCAATCGCTACGATGAACTGCGCAAAGGTTATGCGGTGTTTGTATTTGTTACCGAGCCATTTTCTAAGTCAAAACAAGTGAAGCTCGATGATGCCGCAAAAGCGGGTAACGACAATGTGAATGTCTTGAAATTGAATGCGCTTCAGCGTTTTCAAACGGGTATTTATGACTATTCGATGATGACAAGTTTGTTTACGCCTATTGATTTGGGTAAATTTCCACACTCTTTGAAGTCCAATTCAACGGTTCAGGATTGGTGTGGTCAAGTTTTTTCTCAACTTAATTGGAAAGGTGGAAATACTTATACCACACATCAATATTCTTATTTTGAAATGGAAGGCGATAAGTCGCCCGATACTGAGGGGGTGCTTTTGGAAGATGAAATTTTCACAAGATTGCGCATTGATGCTGCAAGTTTGCCAACAGGTACTGTAAAAGTCGTTCCGAATCTGACTTATACACGTATTCGTCATAAACCTATTGAGGGCATGAATGCTAAAATTGAGATTAAAGACGGTGGCAATGGTAGTAAAATTTGTAGTCTTGTGTATGAATCAAAACGCCGTCTTGAAGTGACTTTTGAAGCAGCTTTTCCACATAAAATCTTAGGTTTTGTGGAGTTTGAAGGAGATAAGGAAATGAGCCGTGCCACTTTGAAAAAATCTATGATGAGTGATTATTGGGCAAAACACGACAATCAAAGCGCGTTTTTGCGTGAGGAGTTGGGCTTGTAAATCTATCGCCGCTTTTTACTGAGGGGGTAAGAACAAAAAAATCATCTCGACGAATCGAGATGATTTTTTTTGTAACTTATAAAGTCTTACTGTTTAACGAGTCGTATAACATGGCTCCTATTTTCAGCAATAATACGTACGAGATAGACACCCGCAGGACGACTCGACATATCTAGGTCAAAAGTCTGTTCTTCGGCTGCTTTTCCAGCTGTTTGATACAGTAATTGACCCATCATGTTAAGCACCTGAACGCGAGACTCCATCGGTTTGTAGAACGCGACATTAAGCACCGTGTTCCCTGTTGTTGGGTTAGGTGCTAGAGTGACTTTGCTGAATATAGATGCTAGCTCGGTTGTACCAACAGTACCGACAACGGTGTATGTACCCGTCTGAGTACAGCCGCGTCCGTCCGTAACGGTAACGGTGTAAGTACCTGCGGCTAAACTACTTATAGAATCTGTTACTGCATTATTGCTCCATCTATAAGTAAACGGTGCTAAACCTTGCGCTGTTGAAACAGCGATTGACCCGCGTGATTGACCTTGTGCCGTGTTGCGGATAGAAGCCGTTAAGCCCAAGCTTTCAGGACAGGATAGATAGTTGACATTGTCTAATTCCCACCAATAACCCGTAAATGCAGTGATAAGGCTATTTACACGCCAGCGGAATCGAATGACTTTACCAACGAAACTACCCAAACCGATTTTCCGCATCGCATAAGCAGTTGATTGAACGTGATTAGCAGCCGTGACGGTATCAAC
>JAYTUR010000130.1:0-2678 GCA_043744475.1 Saprospiraceae bacterium
GCAACGCCTGACCCGAAGAGCGAAGCGTCGAAGTTTTTATAGGTCAAATCAAGGCGCACACCATATTCTAAGGCAGGTAGCGTCGTACCAATCCAAGTACGGTCTAAATCGTCAATTTTGTTGTCACCATTGATGTCCACGTAACGAATACGACCGGGACCCGCGCCTACTTGTTTGGGTGCGGCATCTACTTCGCTTTGAGATTGGAACAAACCATTGGTTTTGTAACCAAAAATATCGAATTGAGAATGTCCGATGATGCTATTAACGAGATTACCCGCATACGCAGGGCGCACATTTTCAGGTAATTCTGTAATTTTATCTCTAAAACGGGTGAAGTTTGTCACGATATTGTATTTCAAATCGCTTTTCGTTTCGCCACGATAGCCTAAAACAAACTCAAATCCTTTGTTGGATTTCGCAGCACCATTAACGGCTTTCGATTGACCTTCGCCGAGGGCAGAAGCAACGGGCGGCGTAATGAGGATACCCGATGTTTTGCGAGAGAAATAATCGAATGAACCAAATAGTTTGCCTTTCAAAAAGGCGAAATCAAGACCTGCATTTATTTCATCGGTTGTTTCCCATTTCAAAGCTGAATTAGCGGCTTGTATTTGCACAAACCCTGAAGGCAATGTGCCTGTATTTGCGCCATTTAAGGCGTAAGCGGTGCCTATATTATAGTATTGTTCAAAAAAACCACCCGCAACTTGTGCCAATGTTGTACCATAACGGGTATCAAATAAGCCAAAACGCGCTAAATCACCAATTTGTTGATTACCGACACGACCCACACCGACCCGGGCTTTCAACTCCGAAAAGAGTTTATTGCCCACCATGAAACCTTCTTTGTCAATGCGCCAGCCCACTGAACCCGCAGGGAAGATACCGTATTGATTGTCCGTACCAAAACGAGACGAACCGTCACGACGAATGGTCACTGCTGCCAAGTATTTATCAGAAAAGTTATAATCAATACGTCCAAATTGAGACAATAAACGGTTGCCTGTTGAACCACCCGAAACGGTTGTGTTGCCTGTAGCAGCACTCAATGTGAAATAGTCTTTAGTTTGAAGCGCAAAACCTTCTTTTTTAGTAATTTGATAATCAAAATCCGTTTTGATGTACTCTGTACCTGCTAAAAAGTTGAAGTGATTGTCAGAGTTCAAATCCCAATTGTAGCGCAAAGTGTTAGACCATGTCAGACTTAAATAATGGTTTTGGTCATAAGTCAAACTATTAGTCGTTCTGTTGAATGCGCCTTCTGAAAATGTCGGTGCAATGACTTTGCTGACATAATTGGCATTGTCTGCTCCGAAGTTGGTTTTGAAAAATAAGTTCTTAATCGGTTGAATTTCAAGGAAAACATTGCCAAAAGTGTTTAAACGGTTGGCATTATTCCACTTTGCGATGTCTTGCATGTGCAAAGGATTGTTTCTATCGGAATAACCACCGCCCGATGCACCCGCATAAGTGACACCATCTTTTTGATAAACTGGAATCGTTGGTGCTAAGGTCACAGCTAAAAACGTTGTGGACGCACCACCTAAGTCCCTTGCGGTCAATGTTTCGTTTGAATTGGCGATACGCAAGTTGACACCGAACTTCACTTTATCATCAAATGCACGCGTTATAGCGTTGATACTGCCACTCAAACGATCATAACCCGTAAAGCGCAACATACCCGTGTTTTTGAGTTGACCTAAATTGATTTCAACCGATGATTTCTTAGAACCATAAGAAGCCGTGAAATCATTTTTGGTCACGATGCCCGTTTTATACATCGCATCTTGCCAATCGGTATTGCCCGCCGGTGTATTTGGGTCGCCACCGACAAAAGGTTTGACGGTTACGCTGTTCAAAACAGGGTTTTTATAGTCTTTATTCCAATCAAAACCATAAATATCACCGTAACCACCCGCAGGGTCTTGATTGTCATTGACCGATGCTTGCCACAAAGCGCGACCTCTTTCTGCTGAACTCAACATCTTGAAACGCATCGCTTTTTCAGATTGAGCCGATACGCTGCTGTTGAATTGGAAAGCAATCTTTCCGCCTGTGTCGCCGCCGTTTTTAGTCGTCACGATGATAACACCGTTTGAGGCACGCGCACCGTAAATAGATTCCGCCGACGCATCTTTCAAGACTTGTACCGACTCGATGTTGGCAGGATTCATGTTTTGGAAAACTTCGGGACGTGTTGTTGGAATACCGTCAATGACATAAAGCGGGTCGTTATTACCCAAAGTGTTTGCACCACGTATTAATATGCGTGAATTGCTACCATTAGGCGAACCATCGCGTTCAATATACAAACCCGGCACGCGTCCTTGAAGCGCTTGCATTGTATTACCCGAACTATTGTTCTTAACTGGATTCAACTCAACGACTGCAACCGAACCCGTCAAGTCTTTTTTCTTCTGTGTGGTGTAACCCACAACGACGAGTTCCTGCAAAGCTCCGCCCTCAGTCAATGTAATGGTTAGATTGTTCTGACCTTTGGTTAAGGCAACGTCTATTGTTGTATAGCCGACAAAAGAGACGGTCAATGTCGTGGCATTATCAGGCACATTGAGTGAAAATTTGCCATCAATGTCCGTTATAGCACCCGTTGTTGTCCCTGCGACAGTGACAGAAGCGCCAATCAGCGGTTCATTTTTGATGTTTTCGACAACTGT
>JAYTUR010000131.1:0-10430 GCA_043744475.1 Saprospiraceae bacterium
GAAACAGTGAGTAATATCAAATTATTTTTTGTTAAATACTGTTATCCATTGCGCCATTCTGAAGGCGTTTGATTCGTTTTTTGCTTAAAAAAAGTCGTAAAATAGCTCGGATTATTGAAACCTGTTTCATAGGCGATTTCAGCGATGGTTTTATCTGAATGGGTCAATAAGGCTTTTGCTTTTTGCAGTTTAAAATCACCGATGTAATCACTGACATTTTTATTGGTCAACGCCGATATTTTTCTGAATAATTGGACGCGCGACATGCCCAATTCATGGCTTAATTTTTCAACAGATAAAGTGCTATCTGCTAAGTTTTTTTCAATTAATGCTTCAAATTCAATTAAAAACTTGCGTTCTCCCTTTAAAACATGGCTCGGATTGGTGATTTCATTTGTAAACCGCCGCCGCATACGGTCTCGATTTTCTATCAAACCTTTAACACGTTCTTCCAATAAATGTTGATTAAAAGGTTTAGGCATGTACGCATCTGCGCCCACTTTTGCGCCTTCAATTTGACTTTCCATCTGCCCTTTTGCGGTCAATAAAATGACTGGAATATGCGAGGTACGAAAATCATTTTTCACTTTTAGAGTTAATGTGAAACCATCCATGCCGGGCAACATCACGTCGCTGATAATGAGATCGGGAATGTGTTCAAGGATGGCTGACCACCCTCTTTCAGCCGTTTCAAGCGACACAATATTGTAGTTTTTACTTAGTTTTAGGGTCAAAAAGGCATTTAAGTCCTTATTATCTTCAATCACGACGATTGAATTCTCAAAATACTGAGGGGGGGTATTTGTAGCCGTCGTTTCCGTTTCATTGGTTTCTATAAGGTGTTTAAAATGTGGCGTTCTATCTGTTTCGAATATCGGTTCTTTAGCAAGTTCGGGTTTATTGAAAGGCAGCACCACTTTGAAAGTCGTTCCATGACCTTTTTCAGATTCTAAACGTATTTCACCTTTGTGCAACAAAACAAATTCATGTGATAAAGCCAAACCTAAACCACTGCCCAACGACATGTTTTGGCTGCCACGATAGAATAAATCGAAGGCATGTTCGCGTTCCTCGATGGTCATACCGATGCCATTATCGGTTATGTTAATGTCGATTTTATCCAAATTTTTCAACAATGAGACATGAATCAAGCCGCCTTGTGGCGTATATTTGAATGCATTTGAAATGATATTAAACAGCACTTTGTCCAATTTTTCAGCATCAAACCAAAAAGGCAATTCTGAAAAAGGACAAATGAACTGTAAATCAATGCTTTGACTTTTGGCTTTGACATTGAAATCGTTGACAATATCCTTGATAAAAGCCACCAAATCGGTTTGATGTGCTTCTAAGGTCATTTTACCTGCATCAATTTGGCGTAATTCAAGCAATTGGTCAACCAAACGCAAGAGCCGATTGGCATTTTTACGAATGAGTTGCAACGTGTTACGGGTTTCTTTAGCATCGTTGGTTTTGCGATGCAATAAGTCTTCTGTTGGTGTCAATATCAGACTGAGGGGAGTACGGAACTCATGTGAAATGTAGGAATAGAAACGTAACTTCTCTTCTGTAGCTTGGCGTGCGTGTTCCGAAACTTCTTCAATTTTATTTTTTTGTTCTAAAATGGCTTGATTTTGAACGGCTAATTTCTCATTAGAATGTTGTTTTTCTCGAAAAAGATAGAGCAAAATGGAGCTCAATAGTATGACAATGGACAATAAAATACCGACAAAATACAGCCGACTTTTTTGAGACGAAAAGGTGCGATTCAGGTCTTCCAGTTTCAGCGTTTGCCGTTCCATACTTTCCTGCAAGCTGTTCACTTTTTTCATTTGATTGTGCAGAATGCTAGCATTATCGCTGTTAATTACGATAGTTTGTAGCGTATTTTTCTTGTTAAATGACTCTTTATTGAGTATGGACAAAGCTAACCGAATCGCTTCTGCCCCACCCGTTGGGTACAGCAAAGAAGCGTTCAAAACACCTTCCTCGACGGCTTGAATGCCGCGTCCCGTCCCTGGAATGCCGTCAATGCCGACAAAAAACAACTCTTTTGCTTTGCCTTGTTCACGCACGATTTGATAAGCTGTTTCAGCTAAAAGGTCGGTATGTCCAAAAATAACATTGGCTTCAGGATGCTTACGCAAAACAGTTGGTAAATCATTTTTAATGCTGTCTAAACCATTTTGAGCCTCAATAGAGTCAACAATTTTAAGTTTTTGCGAAGCATTGACCGCATCTCTAAAACCTTTATTGCGTTCTATCGCAGGTGATATGGTCATTTGCAACTTTAATTCAATGATATTGGACGGCCCTTTTATTTGATTGGCAATATATTTTGCAGCCGTTTGACCAATTTCGTAATTATTTGCACCAATAAAAGCCGTATAAAGTTCAGATTCAGTTTTGCGGTCAATTAAAATGACAGGAATACCCGCCTTATAAACTTCTTCTATAATAGGTGTCAAAGGTTTTGATTCGTTTGGGGAAACAATCAATAAATCAACCTTTTTTTTGACCAATTCTCGAATTTGTTCAATTTGTTTATCACTATTATTACCCGAAATAAGCATTTCTAAGGTCATTTCAGGATGAAAAGCCAATTCTCTCGCCATTTCACTGTTCATCACATCGCGCCACGGGTCGTTACAGCATTGTGCAAAACCAATTTTATATTTCTTTTCTACGGTGTCTTGTTGGCACGCACAGAAGGTAATTAGGAAAACAAAAATGCTGTATGTAAAGCACTTATACATTCAAATTATTTTTATATAAATAAAATTGAAAGCAAATCTAACAACCTATAGTTGAATGGTCGCTCATAATGCCAAAAGTAGTAAATCCCTGAACAATCTTAGTCCATTTTTTCCCCCTCAGTTAATGATTCGTCAATCCAATGAATCCTACGGGCGCGAAGTGGTGAATACAAAACGGCTCTTTGAGAGGTGCTTCTAACAAAATATGCTTTCTCTCAACTAATACAAGAACCGTTTCGTCTAATAAAGCCACAATTAAACCATTGTTTATTAATTTCGATTTTGAAAAATACTTTTCAATTCAAACCAAAATTAATGTCAATGGAAAAACGCTTTTTACTCCTTATTTTATGCCTTTTTGCAATAACTGTCGGACTCTCCGCGCAAGGCACACGCCTCTTACGTCAACCATCAATCAGTTCAAAAAACATCGTTTTTGTTTATGCCGACGATTTATGGTTGGTGGACAGAGACGGCGGCGATGCCAAACGTTTGACGAGCCATGAAGGCACAGAAAGTTATCCTCATTTCTCTCCCGATGGCAAAATGATTGCTTTTTCAGCGCAATACGATGGCAATACCGATGTTTTTATCGTCAATACTGAGGGGGGCGAACCAAAACGTTTAACCTTTCATCCCGATGCGGATATTGTTCAAGGTTGGACACCTGATGGCAAACAAGTCTTATTTCGTTCTGGTAGAACAGGCGTGCCGACGATGATTAATCATTTTTACACCGTCAATACTGAGGGGGGTAAAGAAACGGAATTGCCGATTCCTCAAGCCTCTTTCGGCGATTTATCCGATGACGGAAATTATGTTGCCTATACGCCCATAACACTTTGGGACCCCGAATGGCGCAACTATCGCGGCGGACAAGCACAACCCATTTGGATTATGAATCTGAAAGATAAATCATTGGTTCAAACGCCACAAGCGACGAATGAAAGACACAGCGACCCTGTTTGGTACAAAAATGAAGTTTACTTTTTGTCAGAAAGAGACTATGCCAATAATGTTTGGAAATTCAATCCACGCACGAAGGAACTAAAACAAATATCGTTTCACAAAGACTTTGATTGCAAAAGCATAGATGCGTGTAGCGATAAAATTGTTTATGAACAAGGCGGCTATTTGCACCTACTCGATCCCGCAACCAACAAAGCTAAACAATTGGTAATCAATGTTAAAGGCGATTTCAACTGGGCACGTCCGCGTTGGAAAGATGTGCCTTCCGGTGATTTAATCAACGCTTCTTTGTCGCCGACAGGACAACGCGCTTTGTTTGAATATCGCGGCGAAATTTTCACAGTTCCAAAAGAAAATGGTGATGGTCGAAACATCACAAACACAAGTGGCGTGGCTGACCGCTCGCCTGTTTGGTCGCCCGATGGCAAAAAAATTGCTTGGTTTTCTGATGCCAGCGGTGAATATCAATTGATGATTGCTGACCAAATGGGTATGGAAAAGCCGCGTGCTATCTCTTTCGCCAAACCCACATTCTATTACAAGCCCGTTTGGTCGGCGGACGGAAAATACATTTCGTTTAGTGATACGGATTATACGATTTGGCTTGTAGATGTTGCCACAGGCACTGCTAAAAAAGTGGACACTGACTTGATGGCGCACCCCAATCGCACCATGAATCCGTCTTTTTCGACGGATAGTAAGTGGATTGCTTATACTAAAATATTGAACAATCAATTCAAAGCTGTTTTTCTTTATAATGTTGAAACAGGGCAAAAAACGCAAATAACAGATGGTTTAGCGGATGCGATTGACCCTGTTTGGGATGCTTCGGGCAAATATCTTTACTTTTTGGGCAGTACCGATTATGGCGTTTCGGCAGGTTGGCTCGACATGAGCACTTATGATTTGCAAGTGACAAGAGGATTATACCTTGTCGTTTTGAACAAAAAAGACCCATCGCCTTTGTTGCCCAAAAGTGATGAAGAAGAAGTGAAATCGGACGATAAAAAAGAAGCGAAAGACAGTTCTAAAACAACGGTTATTGATTTAGACGGCATTCAACAAAGGATTTTAGCAGTTAATATTCCTTTGCGCAATTACACTTCCTTGATTGAAGGACCGAAAGATTATGTTTTTTATACGGAAGCTGTGCCGAATCAACAAGGTTTGACGCTGCATCGCTACAATTTTAAAGACAAAAAATCAGAAGTTTTTTTAACACCTATTAATTCGACTGTGACTTCAAATGATAGAAAACAATTGCTCTATCAAAGCAAAGACACGTGGGGCATTGTGAAAACAGAAGCCATTCCTAAAATGGGCGATGGTAAGCTCACTATTGATTTAAAAACAAAAATTGTCCCACAAGAAGAATGGGCGCAAATTCTACGCGAAGGTTGGCGTTATATGCGTGATTATCTCTACGTGGATAATGCACACGGTGCGCCGTGGAAACAAGTTTATGAATGGTACAGTCCGTGGGTTAAAGATTGTCGGCATCGGACGGATTTGAATTATATAGTGGACATACTGAGTGGTGAGATTTCTATCGGACATTCTTACGTCAGCGGTGGTGATTTTCCAGATGTCAAACGTATTCCCGTCGGTTTATTAGGTGCAGATATTACTGTTGAAAATGGTGGTTTTAGAATTTCAAAAATATATACAGGCGAAAGTTGGAATCCTGAACTAAAAGCACCTTTGGCAATGCCTGGAGTGGATGTTAAAGTTGGCGATTATATCGTTGCCATCAATGGCACGCCCCTCAGTATTTCGAGCAATTTTTACAGTTATTTTGAAACGAAAGCGGATAAACAAGTTAAATTATCCATCAACAACACTCCAAATATGGAAGGCGCAAGACTTGTAACCGTTGTGCCCATTGCTGATGAAGGTGGCTTGCGTTCAAGAGATTGGGTGGAAAGCAATCGCCGCAAAGTGGATTCCTTGTCAAAAGGACAATTGGCTTATGTGTATATTCCAAACACAGGTCGTCCGGGATACAATTATTTCAATCGCTATTATTTTTCTCAAATGGATAAAAAAGGGGCGGTCATTGACGAGCGCAACAACGGCGGTGGCTCTGCTGCCGATTATATTGTTGATGTTTTGGGACGACAACTTCAAGGTTATTTCAACAGCCGCGTAGAAGGACACAAACCTTTTACAGTACCCAACGATGCGATTTGGGGTCCAAAAGTGATGATTATTAATGAAAGAGCAGGTTCAGGAGGCGATTTGATGCCTTATTTATTCCGTCAACAAAAAATTGGTCCATTGGTCGGTGTGCGCACTTGGGGCGGTTTAGTTGGCACTTGGGATACGCCGCCGTTTATTGATAAAGGTCGGATGGTCGCACCGCGTGGCGGTTTTTATGACATCAATGGCAAATGGTCAGTTGAAGGTGAAGGCATTGCGCCTGACGTTGAAGTCAAACAAAACCCTGCCGATGTTCTAAAAGGTAAAGACCCGCAATTGGAACGCGCCGTCGAAGAAGCGATGAAATTGATGAAAACACAAGGCGTTCAGTTGAAACCAGAACCACCCGCACCTGTTAAATATAAGCGTCCGAATTGATTTTCAATGAATAAAAATTGACGGGGTGATTTTCGAATGACCTCGTCAATTCACTTTTTCTAGTTTGTAAAATGCTCTATTTCAATATATTATGAACGACCGTAACAAAGAATCAACTTTCAACCTCAATAAAACGAAATTTTATATTGCGCTTACCCTTGTTACGCTCATGCTTTTAGGCATTGACCCTTGGGCAATTGGCGTACCCATACACGAATGGGTCAGTTTAATTATCATTATTCCAATCATTTTAATTCATATTCAAATTGATTGGAAATGGATAGTTACGATGAGCAAGAATGTATTTAAAATGAAACCACAACAAACCGTTTTTAATTTTTTTTGGGATTGGCTATTATTTATCATGCTATCGGCGGTTATTGTGTCGGGAATCCTAATTTCTGAAGCCATTTTACCAGCTTGGGGTTTTAAAACACAAAAGGATTCATTTTGGGCATCCATACACGAGGTCAGCTCTAATTCATTGTTAATTATGTTAGGTGTTCATGTGGGGATGCATTGGCAATGGATTAAGGATACTTATCGTAGTTTTACTACTCGAAAACCTTCTATTAATATCCTAAAGCAAATACCAAAGCAAATAGGCTATTTATTGCACAATAAAAATACGTTGTTGAATATACTCATTATTCTGTTTGTCGGTTTTGTTCTTTCTTACGTTATCTACTTTTTAGGCAATACTTCTTTAGCAGATTTTATACGTCTTAATTTTATCGAAGAAGAAAAACATGATTTAGATTTTGATTCATTGCCTGTTGTCATTAAGCTGATTTTGTCCATACTTTTCTCATCGGCTAAAATTGCCTTTTTCGCATTCATTACGATATTCATTTTGCGAAATCAAAAGCCTAAAGCTCTATAAATAAAAGGCGACCCTTTCTTTACTGAGGGGGTCGCTTTACAATATGCAACAAGTCCTCATTCGCTAAAAAAAAGACCTTTAAATCTATATTTCATAAAATATTTCCTACATTTGTCAAGCATCAAAATGTATGAGTGATGTGACTGTCCTTTCCTTTCCCGAGGCTTACTTAATTTTTATTTTTTTGGTATTTCTATTAAAAAAGCCTCAAGTTTGAACACTTAACAATTCTATTGAAACGCATTATTTTTCATAAAAACCGCTTGAACAATGAGAAATTTCTTGCTTCTTATACTTTTAGTCTTAATTATTTTTTTGACCCGTTACTGCCAAAGTTGTTGCAGCATTTGGGGAAACTGTGCTACTGAAAAGGCTTCCATATGTGCCGATCCCAAGGTCAGTAAAGACAGTTTTTATTGCCAACAGGTCATCACTTTGGGTAATAATCCCTTGATAATTGATGAATTGGGCAAAAAAAACTTTAAAAAAATAGACAGTTGCAACTGTTCCAGTAATTTGGCATTGTGGGAAAGTAAAACCGATGATGCGGTCGATTTAATTACCATCGTTGACAATTCAACATCAGCAGGTGGCATCAGCGATAGTATTGGACTGAACTATCTTGTTGAATTTTCGCCCAGCAAAAGCGAAAGACGACAAACGGATACGCCTTTTGTTCGTCCACCTGTTACACCTATAAACAATGTAAAAGTAGCGATTGTGGATAGCGGCGTAGATACAGCTTATTCTGATATAGTCAATTTCTTGTTCCGTCAGTCTTACGGCAAAATCTGTACAAATTTAACTCTCGTGAGTCAATTCGGCATCAATGCAGCACAACTTTCAGCCAAACCATCAGATAATAATGGGCATGGTACGCAAGTCAACGGCGTTCTGATTGGCATGTCGGGCGCAGAAGCAGGCAATGATAGAAAAATCAAGATTGATGTACTAAATGCTAAGTTTACGGCGGATTCATCAAGCAGAGGCACTTTGTTTCACGCTCTTTGCGGTGGATTTTATGCCATCGAGCAAGGTGCAAAAGTCATTAATTTCAGTTGGGGTTTCGAGTCCAATACGATACCCAGTTTGATTTTACCATTTTTAGAACAAGCACAAAATAAAGATGTGTTGATTGTTGCAGGTGTTGGCAATGGAGGAATAAATATTGACGGTCAAAAAACTTTCTGGCCTGCCGCCTTTGCGCGCGATACTTTTTCTTATTTGAGCAATTCAGCGACTAAAATCGAAAATGTCATTTCCGTCGGTTCTGTTTCTGCAACGAACACCATTTCGAGTTTCTCGAATAAAGGTGAAAAGACGGTCAATATATATGCCTTAGGCGAAAATGTTCAAACAGCCAGCATCGAAAGAATCGGTGGTCAACTTTCCCTCACTCATGCACAAGGCACATCTATGGCAACGCCTTTTGTCACCCGAACAGCGGCTATTATTCGAGGGTTATACCCTGCTCTGTCCGCAAGGGATGTCAAAAAACGAATTCTCGATAGAGCAATCGAAATAAACAAAGGCATGCCTAATTATTTTAGGCGGCTCGACCATAATAATGCTATTTTTTGATTTTGATTAATGAACAGAGTTTTAAACGAACCGACGACGAAGTTTTGAACATCGTCGTCGGTGGGCAGTGTTTAAGGTCTTTTTTATTACAAACACAACTATGAAAGTCATCCGATTCTTTACCAAACTAATCCTACTCATTGCCCTACTCTCTGTCAGTCTGTGGGCGTGCCAATCTGATGTTAAAGGATTTACAGATACACAAAAAAAAGATTTGAGAGATACGATTGATAGTTTAAGATTACTGGGTAATCGAGCTATTCGTCAAGATTATAGCTTGGCAAGGGCTTATTTTATGGATGGTTTAGCACGTGGTGTACCTGTTTTTAGCTCTCAAGATACCTTAATGCTTCGCCTTTTTCATAATATTGGTTCAGCCTATTTTAACGAAAAACTTTACGATTTGGCATACGTGTACTTCGATTCGGTTTCTAATTCGCAGCCCAATCCACCCATTAAATGGATTAAAGCACTTAATGACTTTAGGATAGGTCAATGTCATTTAATGCGAAATGAAAATGATTTGGCTAAAATTTATTTCCTTCAAAGTTTGGATAATGCGCCTCACCATAAAAATTCAAGACTGTTTTTGTCAGATATATTGAATAATTATGCGACTACCAACTTTCAAGAAAGACTATTCGATAAAGCTTTGTACTATCTTCAGCAAGCTATTGATAGCAATTTGCTCAAAAGGCGGGATGATACAATTCAATTAGCCGACTCTTACAATATCATGTGCAATACTTTTCAAAGTAAAGGAGCCTTTGATGAGGCTATCTCTGCCATTCAAAAAGCTCTTGTATTGTATAAAAAGGCAGATATGCCTGAATATTTGATTCGGACTCAACTTAATTTAGCTGCCGTGTATCGGCGCAGTTTTAAACTGCAATTAGCGGACGAAACCTTGTCAAAAACCCTTCTTGAAGCCCCAAAAACTATGTTTGATACTAAGCTCATAGCAAGTCTTTATTGCAATCGCGGCGAAGTTTACTGCGACCAAAAATTATACAAAAAAGCACTTGGCGACTACGACTCTGCTATGTATTATCTCACACGTAATTTCAAAATCAATACTGAGGAGGGGCATTTACCCGCATTGGAAACCGAACAAGATAAACGCCCTTTTTTATTGACTGCCTTAACAGGTGCCGCTTTGGCTCGCACTCAACTGCTCGAACAAGGTGATACACGACAACAACCCATTATTTTAGCAACCTATAAAGCCATAACCCAATTGACCGAAATGATTCGCCGCGACTATTTGAGTGAAGATGCCAAACTCAATTTATCGGCGGATGTCAAGCCCATTTTAGAAAAAGCATTCGCTTTCAGCCGACCCCTCAGTAATGGCGCGGAACAAGCGTTTATGATTTCAGAACAAAGTAAATCCATGACTTTATTAGAAGCTGTACGGCTCAATAATCGTGATTTTTCAAGCAGAAACAATGCAAAAACCTTAGAAAATACGCAAAATCGTTTATCAAACCTCAAAAAGGAAAGAATAGAAATTGAAAAAAAATTGGTTAATGCGTCGCCGAATAGCGCAGATGCACGACAATTAAATAATGATTTAACTAAAAACATAGCCGATGAACGGGTTGAAAGATTGGCTTTTAACAAAGCTATCGGTGCTGCTACGTCGAATGATACGCTTGTTTCAG
>JAYTUR010000132.1:0-2670 GCA_043744475.1 Saprospiraceae bacterium
TCTTGTACGCTTTTTGAGCGTAGCGAAAAACACTGAGTAATCGCTCTTGTTGAGAATTTGTTATACACCCCCATTACGTGAAACTAAACAATTAAATACAATTTAACAGATTGCTTCGTTCTTCGTAATGACGACTAAGTATTGGAAAGAATCGATATTTGACCATTTGATTACTTTTTACTTTCCACACGGCATTCTAAGTCATAGACCAAAATCAGTGTTTAGATAACCCCTCCGTCATGCCTTTGGCTTGATGGAGCTTAAGAAGCGTATTTTCCCTATTTTATAATTTTTCTATATAACTCTAAAACATTTACGAAATGGTTTAATACTCAATTGTATTTTACCTTTGCATAAATTGCATTATCAAACGCATTTTAGAAAAATAAATAATCATGGAAGATATTAAACCGTATGAACCTAAACCCGATACATGGCATCACGCAGGTTGGTTGCCTATGCTGGTCACTTGCGTCGTCGTTGCGATTGCTTTCTCCATTGGTATCAGCTATAGTAACAGCACCATAAAAGCCAAAAAAGCAGCCGAACAAGCTGAAATTGATGCCAAAAAAGGTCTCATACGCTTTGATAAAGATGGCAATGCTGTCTTAAAATTAGTAGAAGAAAAATCAGCCGTGGGCTTAGATAGCGATATTATTATGACCGTAAAAAGTGCAAAAGGTACGTCTTCCGATTTAGAAGTGACTGTGGATACACAAAACAAATTTAAAGGAAATATTCAAAATTTAGAGTTCTCTTTGATTGATATTGACGACAGCGGCAAAGAGATAAAAGCTCTTGAAAAAGCCACAGATTTAGGCGAAATCGCAATGAATTCAGCTAAATCTCAAACAAACAACAATGAAAAAAAAGTGCATTTCAATTATACATTAGGCAACCACAGACAATTCCTTTTGTATTGCACATTTGCGGTTAAAGGTTTAAACCTTCAGAGCCGTCTTGGTGTACCTTTTAATCTCAAATAGTAGGTCATTAAAAAAAGGGTTTTACAAAAGCTTGACATCTCACCCCTCAGTATCACCTCATTTTTTTAACTTTGCGTTCATTTATTCAATTTTAAAAAAAAGTGACGACAATGAATGTATTAAAAACGATTCTTACGACCCTTTCTTTTTCAACTTTCTTATTCTTTTTTAGCTGCCAACCTGAAAAATCCAACCCTAATTATCAACAAGACGCAGCCAATCCAGAGTTTTTGCATCAATCGCTCATGAGTTTGAGTAAGGTTGTTAAGCATGATTTGTTTCCGCCAATGGTTGCAGCACGTATTTATTGTTATGCTCAAATTGCGGCGTATGAAGCGCTCAATGCGCAGACCCCTCAGTATATCAGCCTTGCTGGGCAGCTCAGAGATATGCCTAAAATGCCAAAAGCTGAAGCAGGAAAAGACATTTGTTTGCCATTGTCCGCCGTCAAAGCCTATTACAAAGTTGGTACGCAACTGACTTTTTCAGGGGATAGCATGGAAGTGGAATGGCAAAAATTGATGTCCGAATTTAAGAAAATCGGTATTCCAAAAGCTGTTTTTGACCGTTCTATTGCTTTTGGCGATACAATTGGTGCACGTATTTTGGCATGGGGTGCGGGTGACAACTATGCTGCCACGCGTTCGATGGCTAAATACAGCATCAAACAACGTGACATCACCGTTTGGCGACCAACAAGACCTGATTATGCCGATGCGCTTGAACCACATTGGAACAAAATTCGCCCGTTATTACTTGACTCGGCGGCGCAATTCAAGCCGGTGCGACCTACACCGTTTGATTCTGTAAAAACAAGTAAATTCTATAAAGAAGCTTTTGAAGTCTATAAAACCGTAGCCGATTCAACACCCGAACGCATTGCAACGGCTTGGTATTGGGACGACAATCCAGTGGCAACGCTCAATGCAGGGCATTTTAATATTATAAGAAAAAAGCTAACACCATCAGGGCATTGGCTATGGATGACGATGTATGCTTGTCGAAAAGCGAATAAAAATATTTTTGAAGCATCGGAAGCCTTTACCAAAGTCTGTATCGGTTTGTTTGAGGTCTTTATCAGTTGTTGGGATGAAAAATACCGTTCTGAAGTCATACGTCCAGAGACATATATCGGTCAATACATTGAACCACAATGGACTTCTATCATTGTATCACCGCCATTTCCTGAATACACAAGCGGTCACTCTTGCGTTTCCGGTGCCAGTTCACAAATTTTGACGGGTATTTTTGGCGATAATTTCGCATATACAGACAGCACCGAATTGCAGTTTGGTTTAGCACCGCGTTCTTTTAAGTCATTCAAAGATGCGGCAGCACAAGCAGCTATCAGTCGGATGTATGCAGGTATTCACTATCGCCCTGCCTGTGAGGTAGGTATTACGCAAGGGCAAGCGGTTGGTAATTATGTTTTGAGTAAAGTAAAAACACAAAAATAGGCCCCCCTCAGTATTTTGAGGTAAAAGAACGTGAGTTCGGAGATATTACTGGCTCTTTCTCGCTGCGCTCAAAAATCGCCTTTTGAATGGTTTTTTAAGGGTTGAGCTTATTTTTGATAGAAAAATTTCCAATTTTTCTATCAAAAATAAGCTCAACCCAATAGATTTCTTACGCGTACGCCTTTCGAGCGAAGCGAGAAACAGGGCGTGATTGTATCTCCGAACTC
>JAYTUR010000133.1:0-2669 GCA_043744475.1 Saprospiraceae bacterium
GGCGTTATTAAAAAGACTTTGTGGCTCAAAATGAATTATTTTGGCGTGAAATTAGGTCGTTTTTAGAGAAAAAGAAGAGTAGATGAAAGACAAAATGCCTTGCGTTATATTTATGTGATAGAAATGCAGCAATTTTGTACGCCATCCATTCAAATGGGCATCTAACACCTATTGTTTAACAATTCTAACAATTGAAAAATGAAAAAATTACGCATTTTAGTCACACTTATCCTTGTCAGTTTCCTTGCATTTTCTTGTAAAAAAGAAGTGACAAACTCCCCTTCAACGGTGATTACTGACAATTTAACGACCATTTATCAAGGCACATTCACGGCTTCTGCCCATGCAACGACGGGTACAGTGAAATTAGCAAGAGATGCGGCTGGTAAGAAATACCTTGTTTTTGATAACTTTAAAACGGATTCAGGACCTGATTTGAGGATTTATTTGTCAGAGGATGTAAGTGCCAATAACTATACAGAAATCACGAATAAAGTGATTAACGGTACTTATCAACTGACTTTGGATAATAGTGTGGATACCGACAAGAAGCGCAAGGTGCTGATTTGGTGCAAATCTTTTTCGGTGCTGTTTGGCAGTGCGGATTTGAAGTAAATTATCAAAAAAATGATAAAATACTGAGGGATATAAGTATCTGATTTTCAATGTAAAACCTGCATCAAGTTTGAACCTTGACGCAGGTTTTTTTTATTCATTTGTTTCTCAGGTTTATATATTGCAAATAAATAAATAAAGCTAATTTAGCGCATGAATTCTCGTTTTAAATCATCTCAAAATCTACAAAATGATAAACCAAACTGTTGCCAATTGGCACACCCTTGTTACGAACAGAGATACAAATGCGCTTGATGCGCTGTTAGCCGACAACGTTGTTTTTCACTCCCCAATACTTCATTCCCCACAGATAGGCAAAGAGATTACGAAAATGTATTTGTCGGCGGCATTAACGGTTTTCTACAATTCGACGTTTAAATACGTTCGAGAAGTCGTCAGTGGACAAGATGCCGTTTTGGAGTTTCAGGTGGTGATTGACAATATCATTGTCAACGGTGTGGACATATTTACTTGTGATGAAAATGAACAAATTATAGATTTCAAGGTGATGTTGCGCCCTTTGAAAGCTGTTCATTTGATTCAACAGAAGATGATGGCAATGCTTGAATCCATGAGTTTTAAGTAGTAGCTGGTTTTACTCTTATTGCGCCGTATTATAGTTATATTTTATCTGTGAATAAAGAATTTTATATTGTTGACAATCATTTTGACCATTGAATTTTCTGTATTGATTTTAAACTCTGGCTTTTATTATTCTGAAAAATAAATTTTTTCATTATTTTTATTTTTTAAATAATGAATTGACATGCCATTAATTTTGATTCCTTGATATAAATCCCTACATTCACCAAATAAAGAAAAGCAACTTACTTTTGCTTTTAAACTAAGTACAAAATATGATGAATCAAAATAATCAACTTTTTGACACTTATCAGCCACGACCAACGTTTTGGGACGAAATGGCAACGAATACTGAGGGGGCATTCAGACCGCATTATGAAGCTGTTGTAAAAACCCTAAGCCAACTACCGATGACTACTTTGCATCGTAAGGAAGAGTTGGCTAAGGAACTGTTTATGAATCAAGGTATTACGTTCACCGTTTATTTTGAAAATGAAGGTATTGAGCGCATCTTTCCTTTCGACATCATTCCACGTATCATTGAAGCCAGAGATTGGAATCATATTGAGATGGGCATTAAACAACGTCTTAAAGCCCTCAATATGTTCATCCATGATGTCTATCATGACCAAAATATCATTAAAGAAGGTATCGTACCCGCTGACTTGGTTATTAGTTGTCCACATTATGTGCGTGAGGTGGATAAAATTGATGTGCCACACGATATATATGTACACATTGCGGGTATTGACTTGATTCGCGATTCTGATGGTACATACTATGTTTTAGAAGATAATTTGAGGACACCATCAGGTGTTAGCTATATGCTTGAAAATCGTGAAGTTACAAAACGGCTTTTCCCCGATATGTTTGTTGAAAATCGGATACGACCCGTAGCGAGTTATCCTAATATTTTGCATAAAAATCTCCAATTATTGGCACCTCGTGCAGTCAGCAATCCAAATATTGTGCTTCTAACACCTGGTATTTTCAATTCGGCTTATTATGAGCATACTTTTTTAGCGCGCTCGATGGGTGTTGAACTGGTTGAAGGACGTGATTTGGTGGTCAATGACCATAAAGTTTTTATGAAAACAACACGTGGGCTGCGGCAAGTTGATGTCATATACAGGCGTGTAGATGACGAGTATCTCGACCCATTGGTCTTCAAAAGTGATAGTTTATTGGGTGTTCCCGGTTTGATGTCGGCGTATCGGAAAGGTACAGTAGCGATTGTCAATGCTGTGGGCAATGGTGTGGCAGATGATAAGGCGATATGTGTTTATGTGCCTGATATGATAAAATACTATTTGAATGAAGAACCGATTTTGAAAAATGTACCGACTTACCGTATGCAAGTAGCAGATCACCTCGAATATGTGTTCAAAAATATGCACAAGATGGTTGTCAAAAAGACCAACGAATCGGGTGGTTATGGTATGGTGATGGGCGACAAAGCCACGGAACAAGAG
>JAYTUR010000134.1:0-2665 GCA_043744475.1 Saprospiraceae bacterium
GAACCGATTTAGCTGATTTACGCTGATTTTTTGTATAAATGGAAAAAATCAGCGCAAATCAGCTAAATCAGTTCATCTGTGTTCAAAAATAAATATTTACAAAAAACACCAAATCAGTTTTAAAAAAGTAGAATATATCACTAATTTAGATTGAAATTGAAACAAAGTGTTCACAATTTGAGAATATTTTTTTACTTTCGTGTAATCTAAAAATATCCTTACAATTATGATTACAACGAGCATCATTACGCAACGCTTTATCAAGTGCCATAATAAACTCAGAGAAAATAAGACCATTAAAAGCAGCCGTCAGTTTGCTGTTGAGATTGACTATCTGCCGCAAAGTTTGAGTGAGATTTTGAAAAATCGGCGCGATGTGACGATTGAGGTGCTGCGTAAAGCGGTTGAAACCTTCAAAATCAATCCTGTTTATTTATTCACAGGCGAAGGGGCGATGTTTCTGACCGAAGAGAATCACAAAAATCTGCATATTCTGACGGTTATGACTGATGTGGCGGACGAGGAACGCATCGTTCATGTGCCTGTGCCTGCTCAAACATCGTATGCAAGTGAATTGAGCAATCCAAAATTCATTCAAAATTTACCCAGTTTTACCTTACCTGACTACAAATATCAGGTCGGTACGCATCGGAGTTTCGATGTGGCGGGAGATTCGATGGAACCAACCCTTTTTGAAGGCGATAAAATCGTTTGCAGCTATATTGAACCGACTTTGTGGGAGTTGGGCATGAAAGATAGTTACGTTTATGTCATTGTTACACAAGACGATATTGTCGTGCGACGCATATTTAATCATTTGAAAACCAATAAGTTATTAGAAGTGCATTCTGATAATAAGTTTTACGAGCCCTATGAGATACCCCTCAGTATGATTCGAGAAATTTGGTATGTTCGTGCCAAAATTAGCCCTTTTTTACCGGCACCGAATCGCATTCAACATCTGTTTTATGAAGACATGAATGGCTTAAAAAGTACAATAACAGAGCAATCCCGACTCATCGAAAACCTCAACCAAACAATACAGAAGTTAGTTGACCTAAAATGATGTTTTATTTGGCAACCAAATTGTATTCCTGTTTGTTTTAAGAATATTATTTTAAACTGTGACCAAATTTTGTTTTGAAGTCTATATAATGGTTCAATTAAAAAATAAACTAAGTTCCTGTTTAATTGTGAAAAAACGTTTTTTGTAAAATATATTTAGGTTTTTTGTGAATTTACTTGTATTTTATTTTTAGTTGTTTTACCTTGTGGCGTTTTAGCACATACACGTTAGCAATCACACAAAATTAAATTTCGCTAAATTATGACGGATAAATTTGACCCAATTGATTTAAAGATTCTTAAAATCTTACAAGAGAATTCTAAAATCACAAACCTCGACCTTTCAAAAAAAATTGGTCTTTCGCCCGCTCCAACACTTGAGCGCGTGAAAAAATTGGAAAGCACAAATGTTGTTATCAGCTACCATGCGGCTGTCAACCCTCAAGAAATTGGTTTGAATGTTAAGACATTCGTCCTCGTTTCGCTAGCTTGGCAAAAAGACAACGCTTTGAACAACTTCCTCGATAAAATCAAGGAAATTGATGAGATAACGGAGTGTTACATCATCACTGGTGAGGCGGATTTCCTTATCAAAATCGTTTGTAAGGACATTCCAACTTATGAACAATTGTTGTTCAAAACGCTTTCTCAAATTGAGGAAATCGAGCGTTTGAAAACTTTGATGACGCTTTCAACTGTTAAAGACTCAAAGGTTTTGCCCTTTAAATACGAATAAATACGCTTTAAAGATATTGTTATGGGCTGCGCCACATTTCTGTTTCGGAAGTGTGGCGTTTGTCATTTTAAAAAAAATATTCTATGAAAAAAAATAAAAACTCGCTCATTTGGCAAATTATACCCCCCTCAGTATCAGGAGCTAAAAATGCTTCATATATACTCGGCACAATGCACGTCCGGGATGAACGAGCCTTTCAGTTTGAGCATTTATTTTATGATGCGATACAAAATTGTGAAGCATTTGCGACCGAATTTGACCTTGATGATATGCAAAGCCAAACGGATTTTACGCTGTCATTGCCCGATGATTTGCAACTGTCAGATGTGATTAAACCTAAGACTTTTGAACGTATAAGCCGTGTTGTCGAACAAAAAATGGGCTTGCCTTTGGTGCATTTCAACGCCTTGAAACCCATCATCGTGACCAATATGTTGACTGAAAGTGTCTTGTCGAGTGACCGATTGATGTCGTTAGATGAGACTTTATGGCGTTTTGCATCTGAAAATGGGAAGATTCTGCGGGGTATCGAAACGTTTGAGGAACAAGTGGAAATTTTGAATAAGATGAGCCTTGAGGAACAAATTAAAGGATTGAAAGACTTATCTTCAAATTTTTCAAAATTTAGAAAACAATTACTCGCTATGACAAAGCTGTATGAGAAAGCGGACATTCAGAAATTGTATAAAGCGGCTAAAAAAACGGCAAAAGGCAGTCGTCGCCTGTTGTTGTATGATAGAAATGAGATTATGGCGCAGCGTATTGCGGATATTTCTAAGGAAATGACCTTGTGTGCGGCTATCGGTGCGGGACATTTGGCGGGTCAAAAAGGGGTTTTGTGGTTGTTGAAAAAAAAGGGTTTTA
>JAYTUR010000135.1:0-2658 GCA_043744475.1 Saprospiraceae bacterium
GAAAATTCTTTTTCTAAAATCCAATGGTAATATTGCTTGTCTTTTGACAGTACTTCACCTACCGGTTGACCTTGATATTTACCGAAATTAAAAACGATAACATTATTGTGATCGTATTTCATTTTTTGGGTTACATCAACTAATTTCAAGTCATTTGTAAATTCATGCAGTACTTGCATATCATTTTTTATAGGTTCTTCTATGATGTTGTCGTTTTCATCATACAAGTTTTTGCCTGCATAATGCTGCAATTGCCCCATAAAAACGTCTATTGTCGCCCGAACATCTGCCATTGCGTCGTGAGCATCTTCAAGGTCTTTTTGGCAATAAAATTTTAAAGCCGCCTTCAAAGTACGAGGCTCCATTTTGTAAAATATACGTTGCACGTCAATAATGCGCCTTTTATCCATGTCAAATTCAATACCCACACGGGCAAATTCCTCCATCAACATAGGAATATCGAAACGAGCAGCGTTGTAACCTGACAAATCAGCATTGCCAATAAAATCAAAAAGCTGTTTTGCAACCATTTGAAAAGTCGGTTTATTCGCTAAATCTTTTGGTGTAATGCCATGAACCGCCATCGCATCGGGCGCAATCGGAATGCCCGGATTGATGAGCATTTGAAGTTCCTTTGGCTCATCGCCATTTTTAGGGTATTTGATGAGCGCAATTTGAAGGATTCTATCGCGTAACACGTTGAGTCCTGTTGTTTCGACATCAAAAAATATGAGGTCGCGGGTCAGATTGAAAGTCATATTGAGATTTTGTATGTTTTAATTGATAGCAAAGCCATTTTGGGCAAAGTTAGAGAAAAAATTGACCCCTCAGTATGCAGTCCCCTGTATTTCGATTTTGGGTGTTGAATTATTGTTTTAAAATTACTCCTCCAAAATTTTCTTTTTAATGTAAATTATAAAATAAAAAAGTTATTACGCTTATGATTCGTAATGACTTTTATTTGGTGTAGGATAACGTATCGGATATTTTTAAAATATCGGATACGTGTAAACAAGTTATATTACTGTACTATAACCTTCTGAATCATCGCATGACCATTCACATTTATGCGGGCAATATAGACACCACTTGTCAAGCCCAAATAGGGTAGTGTCATCGTTTGCACCCCCTCAGTACGAGACAGTTTTTTTGTGAAAATATGCTTTCCAACAAGATCAAATAATTGAAAATCAGCCTGTTGTATATTTTTTCCTAAATCAAAAACAACTTGAATTTGACCATCGGTTGCAGGGTTAGGATTAATGGCTAATGAAGCCACACCGTCGTTCGGGTCTTTGACAGATGTTCCTGCAATGTATTGACTTGTGAAAACAAAATTGCCATTTGCACTGCCGCCAAAGTCTTTGAAAATGAGTTTATAGACTTTTCCAGACGGTATTTTTACAAAATAACTCGTTGTATCAGACATCACATAACGGAAATTGGCATAATCGTAATACTTCCAATCGCCGCCAATTTCTCCCATTGATGTTACAAATTTACCTGTGCTGAAATTGTTGCTCGCTGTATCTACCCGATTGATTTTAGTGACAAAAGAGCCGCTATAACCGGGCACGCCCCGTGTAATAGAAAAGAGTGTATTGCTCAAAACACCTGACACTACAAAAGGCTCCGATTTACCAGTCGCTGGATTTATTGCTTTCGAATGATAACGCTGAAAAGTTAAATGCCAATCACTTGATTTCGGTTCAGGATCAGTAATGGTATTTGTTGTTAAATTGAGATAAACGAAATTTTTCCCGATATAAGTTTTCTTATTGATCTCAATACTTTGTGGATTTGTGCCATCGAGGTTGGCATATTTGATGAAATAAGACGTATCAAATGCCAATTTTTCGATGTAGATTTTTTTCCAAGTGCCATTAGACAGCTTAATTATATATGTTGAGTCGCCGACAACATTGTTTGTCACTTGATTATAGGCACCCCAACCGTAGTCAAACAAACCAGTTGTCGTGGCATTTATCGAACCGAGTGTCCACGATGTATCACTGTTAAATAATTGACGTGAAGCGGCTTTTGGCAATGTATCGGCAGCAGAGACCGTCGCATAATTGGCAATTGAGTTTACCGCACGATAGAGTGTATCAAATGGGTTTGTAAATATAGCGGCTTCGAAGCCTCGCATAGAAATGGATAAATCCCAATTTGTCGCAGAAGTTTTTGTTTCGACACCTGTTTCAAGGTTATACCATACATTTTGAGCGTAACCAGCTCCCATAGAAACCGTTTTTCTTTGGATTTGAGCGTGTATAAAGTTTAGGCATAAAATTGATAAAACAAGTGTAAATGTAATGTTTTTCATAAAATGTTAAAATTTTGATTGTTAAATTAAATTAGTCGAGTGATAAATAGTCATTAGTCATTGTGGTCATTAGTCTATCGAATGTTCGGGGAACTTCAAAAGTTCTCTGGATATGGTTAATCGTTACAATTTTTGATATTCAAATTTTGGATAACCGCGTCGTCCCGCCGCATCGAAAAAGCTGATGAAACGAAGTTTATAATATAGACCTTTAGCATCTTTAATGATATAAGTGTATTTGCTGTTGATATTATATACTTGTGTGTTCAAACTAAATCCTTTCCAGGTGTAGCCAATGGCATCGGGTTGATTCGTCAATTTTGTGTTTTGAG
>JAYTUR010000136.1:0-10355 GCA_043744475.1 Saprospiraceae bacterium
TTCGATATGGGTAGGCGACCCCAAACAAAGCATTTATGGTTTCAGAGGTGCAGAACCGCGTCTGATGCAAGCGATTTTAGAACACGTGGGCATCAAAGAAGAGGATATTTTGAAGGACTCATGGCGCAGCCGTCCAGATATTGTTTTTGCGACAAATGCTATTTTCAAAAAGGCATTTTTAGAACTGCCTATCGAACAAATTGCCCTCAATCCCAAACGCGACGACAAGCCGTCACAAAGCGATGCACTCATTCATTGGCATTTTCAACTCGACAACGACGGCGATAAACGCAATAAACCCAATGCCGATTGGTTTCAATCCTGTATCGCTGAACAGGTCAAAGTATTGCTTGAAAAAGGCATATATATTATGCCAAAAGGCGGAAAAAATATGCGTTTGGCACATGCGGGCGATGTGGCAATCTTTTGTCGTTCCAATAAACAATGTACCGATATGGCTGAAAATCTGTATCGAGCGGGTCTAAAAGCGGCTATTGCACGGACGGGTCTGCTTGAAACGGCAGAGGCGAAACTCGTATTAGCGGTGCTGCGTTATATCCTCAATCGGCATGATTCATTGGCCGTTGCAGAGATTTTACTGTTGGCTGAAAGGATTGATTTGTCGCATATTATTGAGCATCGTTTGCATTTTTTGGAGGGCGTTGGCGAAGATAATTATGATTGGAAATGGGCGTTTGACAATGATTTTATCAGAAAAATAAACGACTTAAGAAAAGAAACGGTGGAGCTATCTGCCAATGAAATCCTAAACTTTGTACTGGAAGAACTCGACCTGCGCCGCATCATCACCGCATGGGGCAATAAGACACAAAGACTTGAAAACGTAGATGTTATACGACAACTATCTTTAAAATATGAAAACGCTTGTAATCGCCTGCACTCTGCCGCATCGCTCGGCGGCTTCCTGCTTTGGCTTGCTGAAAAGGCGGAACTAGAGGAGGACACACAAAGTTCAGGAGAAAGTGATGATGCGGTCAATGTCTTAACTTACCACAAATCAAAGGGTTTGGAATATCCGATTTGTATCATGGGTAGCCTCGACCAATCGTTGCGAAATGATGTTTTTGGGGTTGAAATTGTTTCGGATACTGTTGACGAAGGAAATCCCGAAACAAGCGGGAAGGGGGTCAATTTAGATGATATTTTAAGCGGGCGGTGGTTGCGTTTTTGGGTCAATCCGTATGCCGACCAATTTAGGAATACGGCGTTGGAAGACCGCATCAATAGTTCAGAGGCTAAAGCTCAAAAGACGTTATCTGTTTTGTCAGAGGAAGCCCGTTTGCTCTACGTTGGCATCACGCGCGCCAGAGATTATCTTGTTATACCAACCTATCAAGGCGGCGTGACAAAATGGCTGAACAGAGCATGGCACAACGGCAACGAGGAATTTCCGACTATAGAAACAGGCAATGAAACGCCTTTTGAGTGGAACGGACGCTATTTGAGTAAGGATTTTGATGAAATATGGTACGCAAAAGACTTTGGCTATGCCGAAATGCCCACTGAACAAACCGATTACATGGAAACACGAGAAGGGAAAAGAGAATTTAAAAGTTATAAAATTGACTTAGAAAAGGAGTTTTTCAGCATCGGTAACCCGTTAAAAGTCGGCGATACTGAGGGGTATTCTTCCGCTTTGCCGCTTAGAGAAGATGCCAATCCTACTTTGGTTTACAAAGCCTACAACGCTTTTCAAACCGCTTGTGACGTTTTGCCTTCAGATTTACAGTCCAATTTAACGCTCGCCAAACAGATTGCGACACGTTTTGATATTTTAGAAATGCTTGATTTTCAATGGTTTGTTCGTCAATCCAATTCGTTATTTGATTTTTTATATCAAAAATATGCGATTGAAAACATCAACCGTTCTTATCCCATTCATGGGCATCATTACGGACGATTGTTCGAAATTGACCTTTCTTTTTTGATAGAAAATAAAGATGGCTCGCTTGTGGTTATTTTATCATCTGCCGAAAATGATGTGAAAAAGGTCAAATCAGAAGCGGCTGCTTATGCAATGCGTTTGGGTTTGATTCAAAAGGCTTTGACGACGCTGTTTGGAGAAAAACCGATGGTTCATTATGTGAATTTTCCATTATTGGGGTGTTTGGTTGTGTTGGAGTGATTTTTAAAAAAAACGCAAAGCCACATAACCCCCAACCCAATAAGTCCATTTACCCGACTGCTTTGTTTGCCAATTCGGGACTATTTTTTGACGAAAAACCTTAACGACTTCAACATCATCCATATTTTCATAGTAGCCATTTAAGGTTGGTGCAATAGAAATACCGAGTTTTTTTGATGCTTGAAGATTCAATGCAGGGACAAAACGGAACAATTCATTCTTCAATTTCGGCGTAATTTGCCCAAAACTGATATGCTGAACCGTTGCATCAAGCGTCAAACTTACTTTTTTACTGAGGGGTATGCACGAGCCAAAACCCAAGCCGACACCCCAAAGCGGCTTCTCCCAAAATGCACCACTGTCCACACGCACCGAACCAATATAGTTTGTATAAAACTTCCGAGTGCCTGTTTTGTAAGCCAAATTGACAAAAACACCTTCATTTGCGGACACCTCAAGGACGTGATAGCCTTTTTTGACCACATTAAAAAAGCCCAAAACGATGCCTGATAGGGTATCAGACACATTTATAAAACCTAATTGTAAACCGCGCACCTTATTGGCGGAGTTAATCAAACCGATTTGAACGCCTACTGTATCGGCATTATTCACCATACCACTTACTTGAATACCCGTTCTGCCGTTCGCTACTTTATTGACAACACCTGCCACTTGAACACCGCCGTTGCCCTGCCCTGCATAGTTGTTGATGACCGAAATTTGCCCCCCCCTCAGTACATCGGCAGCGTTTGTGATGCCAACGATTTGAAGTCCACGATTTTCTCTGACCTTATTGACCACACCTGCGATTTGCAAACCACGCATATCGTATTTTACAACATTCAAAAGAGTTGCTATTTGTAAACCACTGACATTGCCACGATTAATATTGCCCAAACCGCCAAATTCAAAAATACGGTTGCCCGCAGAATAACCGACAGTGGTATTAATAGAATAATTATTGACAACATTGCCACTCAAACCTAAATTAGAACCGACGTAAGGCAGCAACGAAAAATGCCATTTCCGCTCCAAATTGCTTTTGATATTTTTATCATTGACGCGCTCGACGGTGCGGATGCCACTGCGCAACCAACGCTCAAAATCGGCGGGAGAAATAAGCACTTGCTCTTTGTAACCGTCCTTTTCGCCACCATCCGCAGTCACTTTTATTTTTATAGGTTTTGTCTCTTTCTCAGGTTCTGGTTCGGGCATTGGTACAGGCAACAATGAGACATCGAGATACTGAGGGGTCGCTGTTTCACTACGGACTTGCAACAGTGTGTCACCATAATTAAACCGCGCAATTGAGAGTTCTTTTATGGCTTCTTTACTTACAATTTCGTAATAACCAAAACGGTCAGTTGTAGCAGATTTCAAGGATTTTTTATCATAAACGGTCACATTGGACAGTTTTTCGCCCGTTTTTTGGTCGCTGATATAACCACCAATCAAGCGTTCATCGGTTTTTAATTTGCGAATAATGAGGTAATTGCCTTTTTCTTTGAACTCGTAATTATCGCCCAAAATAGTACGTGTCACGCCTCTAACTGATTGACTTTCTGCAAAAACAGATACCTTTTTAGTGGCATCGAGTATGTTTGAATTATATGAAAAATAAAAATTGGCTTGTTGTGAAATGCTTTTCAGAACATCACTCAGTGGCGCATTTTGCACTTTTAAATTGACATTTCTTTCTAATATGGAGGTTTGACAAAACGACAAAAATGGCAAAAGGTGAAAGGCAAAAAGCAGACAACAAGATACAAACGACAATGGGCAAAATTTTCTCAATCGAAAATTTGCCCATTGCTTTTTGATTATTTTCAAAGGTTTAGTGTCGCTCATAAGTCATTGATTTTGAATTAAATACTTCAAAATCCAAAAATAAAATGAAGAGGAAAATGATAAAATTCATTTCGACGGAGACATAAATTTTAACGGCAAAAAAATATCATTCCTTACAGCCCGTGCCACTTAAAACGATTTTATCACCCGTTTTTTGCACCTTTAAATTGATGGATTCACCAATAATTTCACCAAAATAAAAATCCAAATCATCGCCTTTAGTATAAGTGGAAGTAATCCGACAATTCTCAATTTCAGGTGAAATAATCTCAATGTGGGCATCAAAAAGCTGATTTATCTGCTTAATAGCATCTTTTAAGGTCGTTCTGCCAAAATCTAAACGATTGGTTTTGTAAGCCGTGACATTTTTATCTGTATTTTTCATTTTTTCAAACTGCCCTGTGGCGACATCATAAATTGCTTTGTCACCTTTTTCGATGTAAATTTCTGTGCCATTTGCCCCCCTCAGTAAAACTTTGCCTGTTTCGACAACAACGATGATTTTGCCTGTTTCTGACAAATTATCAACATTAAACGATGTACCTACTACTTTGATTTCCAATGTTTTAACTTCAATCACAAACGGTTTTTCGGTATTGTGTACCACATCAAAAAAGGCTTCACCCGACATTTTTACGCGACGTTCTTTTTTTGAAAAAACGGTTGTTAAACTCGATTTTTTATTCAAAATCACCCGAGAACCGTCTGAAAGTGTATCCTGCAAAACGGCTCCTGTGGCGACGATTTCTGTGTTTTTCAAAGTTGAATCGCTATCGAAAAATTTTATTACGCCAAATAATATCAATGCGGCAGCGGCTATTTTCATGATATTGCCAGTTGATAACCACCTAACAATCAAGGGTTTAGGTGGCTTATGAATACGCTCCTGAACTGCGTGCCACGCCGCATCGGTGTCCACCGCCAGCGACGCTACGGCATCGCTACTGCCCAACCAAATACGTTTTATATCCTCAAAATACTTTCGATTTTCAGGCGCAGCATCGAGCCAACTCTCGACAGCTTTTTGCTCATCAGCAGTCGCTTCGTCGGCAAGGACTTTGGCGATTAAATCATCTATGTCGTATAATTCATTCATTCAAAACATGAGTTTTAATTGACCACTGATTGGGCTGAATTTACATCGTCATTGCGAGGAACGAAGCAATCTGTCAAGATTCTGCGAACAATTAAACAGATTGCTTCGTTCCTCGCAATGACGATGAATCAATGGTCAAAAAATTTTAAAACGCCTATTATCAAAGCCACAGTCATAAAATCGGCTAATTTAAATCGTAAAGTTTTCAACGCTTTACCCATCTGATTCTCCACCGTTTTCACTGAAATACCCAATGAATCGGCGATTTCTCTGTATTTTAACTCCTCAAAACGGCTCATTTTGAAAATCAAGCGGCATTGTTCGGGTAGGTCACCAATGGCTTTTTCTATCCGTTGCCGCAGCTCTTCCGTAGTAGCAAGGTCGGTTTGCACCTCAGGATTTTGGTTTATTTCTTCCAAATTCATGGTTTTGTACGCATCTCTAATTTGAACTTTTTTTATCTGATTTAAACTCGCATTGCGCACTGCTCTGAATAGATAGGCTTGCACCGAAGTTGTCACTTCGAGCGTCGCCCGTTGTTCCCAAAGCCGACAAAACAAGGTTTGCACGATTTCTTCTGCTTCCTCATTGTCTGACAAAATCGTTCGCGCATAAGCACATAAGCGCGGATAGAACGCCCTAAACAACTGCTCAAATGATGATTCGTCACCTTGATTTATCGCTATAAATACTTCTTTTTCAATGACTTGCACAAATAATTGGTTTTGTGGATTTTCAGATATTAGAGATTTCAGAATCCAAAAATAGAACCTCTTTGCCGAAAAACCCTAAAATCAGTGATTTAAAATTTCACAACCCGTCCACTGCTTTTAAGACAGTTTAATCGGAAAATACCCCCTCAGTATTTTTAATTTTTTTAAACTTTTTTTAACGCTCTAAAACCGATGCGACCGTAACCCTCGTAGATATTGACACCGAACAACATAAAAGCATCAGCGATTTTTTTTGCAACTGTTAAAACCGAACGAACTTATATTCTCGTAGATGATGATACCGAACAACAAATTATAATGACTTGATATTTTTTTTCAAAATTTTAAAACCGACCGAACCTATAATATCGTAACTAAAGTCAACAAATTGTATTTTTCAAAATTCACGTATATCTTATTTTTTTTTATTCAAATTAAAACCAAACAATCTTTAAACATCGTAGATAAATATACTAAGAACAACAAATTAAATCACATAACTTTTTTTTTAAAAGACCACTAAAATTCATTTTTTTCATTAAAAATTCTGTTTTGAAATTCAAAACGATTCATTAACAAATTATTTTCATAAATTTTTTAAATTCATAATTACATGAAAAACTTTCTTAAAACGGCTGCGTTTGTCGCATTCGCCGCTACCCTTAGCACAACAAGCATCGAAGCTCAATCAATGACTTTAAACAAAATGTCTGAACCTACAACCGTTCAAGTTGGCGGCGAGGCGATGTTCCCAATGAAAAATATCGTTCAAAATGCGGTCAACTCTAAGGCACACACGACGCTTGTAGCGGCGGTAAAAGCGGCTGGTTTGGTTGACGTCTTGCAAGGCGCTGGTCCATTCACAGTGTTTGCCCCTGTCAATGATGCTTTTGAAAACTTACCCGCAGGAACAGTTGAGACGCTTTTGAAGCCAGAAAACAAGGCGACATTGACAAAAGTATTGACGTACCATGTTGTTTCAGGCAAGTATGATTTCAACGCATTGTCTGCACTTATCAAAAAAGGTAAGGGAAAAGCGACTTTACCAACGGTTTCAGGTGGTAAATTGTCTTTCAAGATGAATGGTGTTCGGAACATCATCGTAACAGATGAAAATGGTGGAACAGCCAACATCAATACGTATGATGTGTATCAATCAAATGGCGTTATTCAGTCTATTGATGCTGTCTTGTTACCTAAGATGTAAGATTTAGAGATTTAACAAATCATTTTTCAGTGAAGTTTAGATTTTGTGTCCTTTCAAAATTAGGGGTTTGGAGAAGTAATTCTCCAAACCTTTTTTGTTATAAAAATCGTATTTTTGCGTTTTTTTTTATAAAAATTAAGCATCAATTATGACAAGCATTAATAAAAATACGCTCAAAATAAGTCTTACCTACCTCGAATACTTAGTGGAAGTAGCCGAAATGTGGCAACATGGAGAAACCTCTACGACAGGTTATAACAACAGTCCCGCTGTGTTGGACTATACGGCAGACAACCTTAGTCGCATGTATCGCCTCAATGATACGGTTCAATTGCTACCTGAAATGGCAGCATTTTTATCAAAAATGACAAAACCGACGACTTTTCTAACGATTACTGAGGGGTGGTGTGGCGATGCAAGCCAAGTCGTGCCTATTTTTGAAAAAATGGCTGTGGCGCAACCGCTTATCAAGCACCGCATTATGTATCGCGATGAACACCCTGACATCATGGATGCCTTTATTACTGAGGGGGGGCGTTCGATTCCAAAACTCATTGTGTTGGACGAAGAAGGCAATGTTTTAACATCGTGGGGACCGCGTCCACAAGCCCTGCAAGATATTGTGCAAATGATTAAAGCAGATATGACAACGATGTCAAAAGAAGAACGCAAAACACATATTGAATCCGTGAAAAAGACGGTGCATGATTGGTATGATGCAGATAAAACGGTGGCGACACAGCAGGAGTTGTTGACGGTGCTTGAAGGTGTTTTAAGTTAAATGCCTTGTTTTTTAGCTGAAAAATGCTGTTTTACTGAGGGGGTATGGCAGCATTTTTTATTATTAATGCGGGATTGAGAAGTGATAAGTTTGAGTTGTGCTCAACAAACTGCAAGCGGCTGTCATTTCAAAGTACTTACTTTTTCGGCAGTAATTATTTGATTACTTGAAACAACTTTTACGGTGGGTGGTTCTGAAAGCTGATACGTCTTTAGTTCTAAAATTAATTCATCAAATTCTGCGTTCGTTGCCACAACAACTTTGTCAAGCCCAATAACATCTCCGCTTTTAATTTTTGCTTTTACACTTTTTGCTTCATTTTCCTCAAGCGTCACCAAAAAACTCAATGCCTTTCTATGTACATATTTTAAGGCAATGGCTTCTAAATCGGCTTGTTTGTATCGTTCTCTTAAACTTGTCTTTGCAGAAATACATATTGGACCTCTTTCGTTTGTGTAGAACATTAGGTCATAGATGACATTTGGTACAAAAGCAACTTTAGCACTCAAATATAAAGGCATTAAGCCCTCACGAACAAAAAGCGTTGCTAATATGTATTCAAATATTTTTCCGTTTAGGTTATTATTACTTTCTGGATGCTTCTTGAATTCCTGCCAATAAAAGGCGATATACTCTGAAGGTTTATTATATTGTAACTTCATAAAATCAGCAAATAGCGCATCAAAAACTATTTCAGCTTTATTGTCCTTACCGATGGTTATTCCTAATTGGTTTAGTTTGTTCATTATTGGTTTAATATTAGTTCCAATATTTTGTGTCCCACAGCCTCTACAACAGGTACGGCTACGGAATTGCCTAATTGCCGATACATTTGTGTACGCGAAACAGGGATAATAAACTTATTATCGAAACCCATTATTGACTTACATTCATTTACTGTAAAAAGCCTAAGTCCTGTTTCGCCATCTTTTACAAAACTACTTGTTAATCTTTGTATTTTATGGTAAGTAGAGACAAGTGTTTTGACTTGAACCTGTGAATTCTTATCAACTAATTGAGGTTTTCCATCATCCTTTTTGAAAATATAGACGCTTTGTAAATACTTCGAAATGGAATAGCCTTCTACGTTTTCTTCTAAAAATTCAGATATATAGGAGAGTTTTTCGTTCCCTTTTGGAAAATTGAAATCAATATTATCTCCAAACAATTCTTTATTAAGCCCGACTATGTAAATTCTGTGCCTATCTTGTGGTACACTAAAGTCTTTTGCATTTAAAATTTTATAAAATACTTTATATCCGATTTCTTCTAAGGTTGAAATAATAACTTGAAATGTCTTTCCTTTATCATGCGTTGTTAGTCCTCTTACATTTTCAAGTAAAACCGCCTTTGGTTTTTTTCTTTTAATAATTTCCGCAACATCAAAAAACAATGTTCCTCTTGTATCTTCGAAACCTCCTCTTTTGCCTGCAATAGAAAATGCTTGACACGGAAAGCCCGCACATAAAACATCAAAATCATCAGGGATATAGTTTTTGATTCTTTCTTGAGTAATATCACCGAATGGGACTTCTCCAAAATTGGCTTTGTATGTTTTTTGGGCATGAATGTCCCATTCGCTTGTAAAAACACATTTACCGCCCAAGTTTTGCATAGCAAGTCTAAAACCTCCAATCCCTGCGAAGAGGTCGATAAATTTGAATTTATAGTTTTGAGGTGTTGGGAAAGGTACATTTTCAACTTCAAAAAGCAATTGCTGAAAAGCATCGTCAGCTGCCATAGAAAAATTGTCTTTTCCCTTTTTATATGCAACAATTTCCTTAATGTACCTTTCAGCATCATCTTTATAAAACTTAGAAACACCATTTTTGTAATTGTGCAAGTAATGTGTAACAACTGCTTTTTCAGTATTTAAAGGTTCTATAATTTTAACTTTAAAACGTTTACCATCGAATTCGTCAATACTGATTTTCTCTTGTAGCTTCATCTTTTGCTTTAATTAATTTACGGTGCAAGTTCGTAACTTTTTGTTTATAATTATTCCTTTGATTCAAATAATTTTTTTCGCTTTGCAGGGTTTCACTGCTAACTTGCTCTGTTATTGAAGAATTTATTGCCTTGAATCTTCTATACTATAAACGTTTTAGAGAAAACACCTAACTTTAACCCATCATTAAAATTAAAATAAAACCAAACTATAAAATGCCCAATTTCAATAAAATACCTTTCAATCGCAATGTTTTTAAGGCAACTGACCCACCTCAAAACGAGGAAACTTGGGAAACGCTTGAAAAAATACCCGTTAAATCGGTTTATACTGCTGCAGATGTCATTGCGAGGGACGAAGCAACTGAGGGGAGCATGGGAGGATTTGTCAGCGGTTTGCCGCCTTTTTTGCGCGGTCCTTACAGTCTTATGTACGTCACAAAGCCTTGGACGATACGACAATATGCAGGTTTTTCGACCGCCGAAGCCTCCAATGCTTTTTATCGGCGCAACTTGGCGGCGGGGCAAAAGGGCTTGTCGGTGGCGTTTGATTTGGCAACGCATCGAGGTTATGACAGCGACCACCCGCGTGTGACGGGCGACGTGGGCAAAGCCGG
>JAYTUR010000137.1:0-2654 GCA_043744475.1 Saprospiraceae bacterium
TAATCCTCGATGAGCCGACAAATGACTTAGACATATTGACACTCAATGTGTTAGAAGAATTTTTAGAAACGATATTCAAAGGCTGCCTTGTCATCGTGACGCATGACCGTTATTTTATGGATAGATTGGTTGAACATCTTTTTATATTTGAAGGCGAAGGACAAATTAAAGATTACAACGGCAACTACACCGAATACCGCGAAGAAATCAAGCAAATAGCCCTCGAAAATAAGCAAGCAGACACCCCCTCAGTATCCAAAGACAACAGAAAGGCAAACGATGCCGACAAAAAAGAATTCAAGCGTTTAGAACGTGACATTGCGCAATTAGAAGAAAAGAAAACGATATTGACACATAAATTCAACGATGCCGCAACCATGACACCTACACAAATCCAAAAGCTCTCTGATGAATTGGCAGAAGTCAGTAACTCATTGGAAATCAAGGAGATGCGTTGGTTAGAATTGTCGGAATTGGTTTGATTTATTTGGTTTTTGTTTTGATAAACTGGTTTTATTGCTGAAAATATAAGTAATTACTTAGCTTTGAATACAGATTGAATTTACTTGATTTACGCAGATTTATTTAGCATAATGAAAAGAATCCGCGTAAATCAAGTAAGTCTGTCTAATCTGTGTTCAAAGTTAAATCTAATCCGTTTTATGAAATTCGACAAACCCATTTCCATACAAAAAATTGCTGACCGACTGAAAGCAGAAATCATCGGCGACAATACGCTCAATGCTTTGGGTATCAATGAGATACACCACGTCAAAGCAGGCGATATTACATTTTCAGACGTTAAAAAATATTTTGAAAAAGCCTTGAATTCTGCCGCCACCTTCATCGTTTTGAATGAAAAACCTGATAATATTCCCGAAGGTAAAGTTGTCCTCATTCACCCACAGCCTTTTGAGGCTTATGACAGCCTTGTGCGGCAACAGCGTCCTTTTGACCCCCTCAGTATAGAAGTGGCGGATTCGGCTACTATTCATCCCAATGCCATTTTTGAACCTAATGTGGTTATTGGTAATCATGTACGCATAGGTTCTGGCTGTTATATACAAGCAAATGCTGTTATCCACGATTTTACGGTTATAGGAAAAAACGTAACGATTGGAGCAGGTACGCTGATTGGCACAGATGCTTTTTATTTTAAGCGCAATACTGAGGGGTATAAAAAATGGCGGTCAGGTGGTCGCGTGGTCATCGAAGACAATGTGGATATTGGGGCAGGTTGCACCATCAATAAAGGGGTTTCGAGTGATACAATTATTGGCGAAGGGACTAAAATTGATTGCCAAGTGCATATCGGACACGATGCTCAAATTGGCAAAAACTGCCTCATCGCTGCCCAAGCGGGCATCAGTGGCAATACTGTTTTGGAAGATGAAGTCGTTATTTATGGTCAAGTCGGCATTGCTCAAAACCTTAGAATTGGCAAAAAAGCAGTCATTTTAGCGAAATCTGGCGTGTCAAAAAATTTAGCGGGCGACAAAACCTATTTCGGTTGTCCGGCACAAGAAGTCAGAGAAGCGTATAAAGAGTTGGCGATATTAAGGCAACTGCGAAAAAAATAATCTAAAAATGGTTCTATTGATGTATGGTTGCACTGATAAACCATAACCATACATCAATACAACAATAAAAACAGTACAACCATACATCAATAAATCTTACATTTGCGCGTCATTTACAAACCAAAATTAATGTAAAATATGTCAAACAATTTACTCGCAGGAAAGCGTGGTGTCATTTCAGGGGCACTCAATGAACAATCAATTGCTTGGAAAGTCGCTGAAAAATGCGTTGCCGAAGGTGCGACGATCACGCTCACAAACGCGCCTGTCGCTATGCGTATGGGTGAAATAAAAGTCTTGAGCGAAAAACTCAATGCGGAAGTCATTGCTTGTGATGCCACGAATATGGACGATTTGAATAAACTTTTCTCTCAAAGTCAAGAGATTTTAGGTGGAAAACTCGATTTTGTCCTTCATTCTATCGGTATGTCTGTCAATGTTCGCAAAGGAAAACATTATACTGACCTCAACCACGAATGGTCGAAACAAGGCATTGACATCAGTGCTTTGTCGTTCCATAAAATGATGCAAGTTTTATACAAACAAGATGCAATGGCAGATTGGGGCAGCATCGTTGGTTTGACTTATATGGCTGCACAACGAACGTTTCCTGATTATAACGAAATGGCAGACATCAAAGCGATGATGGAGTCTATCGGACGCAGCTTTGGCTACCATTTTGGCGTTAAAAACCATGTGCGCGTCAATACCATTTCACAATCACCGACGATGACAACAGCGGGTTCGGGTGTCAAAGGCTTTAAAGAGTTTTTTGATTATGCGGACAAAATGGCTCCGTTGGGCAATGCATCGGCTGAGGCTTGTGCAGAATATTGTATCGCCATGTTTAGTGATTTGACGCGTTACGTGACGATGCAAAATCTTTTCCATGACGGTGGTTTTTCAAATATGGGTATGAACCCAGCCGTTTTAGGGCTTTAAATGATGAATAAGGTTATGTTCGTGTTGTATTTATGTTTAGGAAACTTGTTGTGCGAACTAAACTTAGGTAGTTCAAACGTCTTAAAGTTACGTGTATTTTTTAGTTCTTTGACATCATTGTTAAATCAATCA
>JAYTUR010000138.1:0-2649 GCA_043744475.1 Saprospiraceae bacterium
GATTCTTTCACTTCGTTCAGAATGACAAAAATTAGTCTTTAGATTGGCTATAAAAACGATATTTGCAAAATATAAACGTAAAATACAATACACTATGAATCATCTCATTCACGAAACCTCACCTTATCTTTTGCAACATGCCCACAACCCCGTCAATTGGTATGCGTGGAAACCCGAAGCTTTTGAACGGGCGATAGCTGAAAACAAACCGATATTGGTAAGTATTGGCTATTCTACCTGCCATTGGTGCCATGTGATGGAGCGCGAATCGTTTGAAAATCAAGATGTTGCAGATATTATGAATCATCATTTTGTCTGTATTAAAGTGGACAGAGAGGAGCGACCTGACGTGGATCAGATATATATGGAGGCCTGTCAAATCATCTCTGGCAGTGGTGGCTGGCCCCTCAATTGTTTTCTTTTACCCGACGGCAGACCTTTTTTTGCGGGGACTTATTATCCGCCGCAATCGGCTTATGGGCGACCATCGTGGATTCAGGTTTTGCATAATTTGTCCAATGCCTTTAAGCTCAAACGCGATGTGGTTGAGCAACAAGCCAATCAATTGACGGATATTATTCGTAATTCAGATAAAAATTTTGTCAAAAATACTGAGGGGGGGGCGGTGTTGAAAATAGGCGATGATACCGCTTCTGTTTTTAATAGAAATTATTTAGACAATGTGTATTATGCTTTGCGTGAACGATTTGACCGCGCAGAAGGTGGTTTTGGTGGTGCACCTAAATTTCCGTCAACGATGTCTATTCAGTTTTTAATGGATTATCATTATTATACTAAAGATGAAGAGGCTTTAGCGCACGCAGAATTGTCACTGATTAAGATGATTCAGGGCGGTATTTATGACCAAATAGGTGGCGGTTTTGCCCGTTATGCGACGGATAGAGAATGGTTGATTCCTCATTTTGAAAAGATGCTGTATGATAACGCTTTGTTAATAACGACCTTAAGTGATGCTTACAAGTTGACAAAAAAAGATATTTACAGCGAAACGATTAAAGAAACATTGTCATTCATTCAACGTGAAATGACAGCACCGGATGGTGGATTTTATTCGGCTTATGATGCTGATTCTGAAGGCATTGAGGGCAAATTTTATGTGTGGAAAAAAGTTGAAATTGAGACGATTTTAGGAGATTATGCACCGCTTTTTTGCGCCTTTTATGATGTGTCGGAAGAGGGCAATTGGGAAGAAGACAATATCCTTTGGCGACAAAAAAACTATGAAACATTTGCAAATGAAAACGGTTTAGATGTTTCCGGTTTAAAGGAGAAAATGCGAAAAAGTCGTGAAAAGTTGTTTAAAAATCGGGAAAAACGCATAAAACCAGGCTTAGACGATAAAATTTTGTTATCTTGGAATGCCTTGATGATTTCAGCTTTTGCACGTGCTTATGAAGCTTTAGGTACTGAGGAGTATCAAAAAGTCGCTGTTGAAGGTTTGGATTTTATTTTTGAAAATTTCAAACAAAAAGAAAGCATTGGATTGTATCATACTTACAAAGATAAGCAAGCGCAATACGATGGTTTTTTAGAAGATTATGCTTTTTTGATTGAAGCCTTAATAGATGTATATGGCATCACATTTGACACGGCATATCTTGAAAAAGCTAAACAATATGCTGACTTTACCTTAGAAAATTTCTTTGATGAATCTTCAAATTTATTCTATTTTACATCCGCAAAACAGAAAGATATTTTGTTGCGCAAAAAAGATTTATACGATTCCGCAACGCCTTCAGGTAATGCGACAATGGTGCGTAACTTGCAACGTTTAGGACACTTTTTCGATAATGAAATGTATAAATCTATTAGTGTCAATATGTTGCTTTCGGTTGAAGAGTCATTAGAACGTTATCCTTCGAGTTTATCAAAATGGGCAGGCAGTGCATTGACTTTGGTTTTTCCACCTTATGAAATTGCCGTTGTTGGAACAGAAGCACATTCCAAAAGTAAAGGTATCAATGCACTTTTTTTGCCAAATAAAATATTGATGTCGAGCGTTGAAGAAGATGCAACCTTTCCTTTGTTGGTCGGTAGAAGCGGAGTAGCGTTATTGCGAGGAACGAAGCAAGAAGGGGAGCAATCATTGATTTATGTTTGTCAAAACTATGCTTGTAAAATACCCGTTAAAACGATTGAAGAAATGGTGAAAATTCTGTGATTTTAGAATTAAATCTTGTTTTCAAAAAAGACGCTTTAAAATGGATGAACCATGAAAAATATTTACATTTTTTGTCTCCTGATTTTCAATATAAATGTCGCTGTTGCGCAACAACCAGCACAGTTTAGTTTATATATGCTTAATCCATATGGTGAAAACCCTGCGGCGGGTGGATTAGATAAAACCTTAGTCGCTACGGGTGGGTTTCGGTCACAATGGGTCGGTTTGCCGGGTAGTCCACAGACACAGTATATTAATGTGTCGTTGCCACTCGGTATCATAAGCAGTGGTGTCGGTTTCCAAGTGACCAATGAAAGTATTGGTGCAAGAAATGGTTTGAGTGCAAAAATGACGTATAATTATATAAAAAAATTGGGCGATGCGCAGTTGTCGCTAGGTGTTGCTGGGGGAATACTACAAGGCTCGATAGATGGCGCAAAATTGCGGACACCCAATGGGGACTATAA
>JAYTUR010000139.1:0-2641 GCA_043744475.1 Saprospiraceae bacterium
ACACATCATTTTCGGCGAAAGAGCCAATATTGATATTAAACGTTTTTAAGCCGTGTCTTAAACTATTTTTAATCTTGACACAGTTTAGTGAACACTCTCGAACAAACCGTGTTTTGTACTAAACGAATCGTGTTTTGTACTCAATGAACCGTGTTTTGTACTAAACGAATCGTGTTTTGTACTGAATGAACCGTGTTTTGTACTGAACGAATCGTGTTTTGTACTGAACGAATCGTGTTTTGTACTAAACGAATTGTGTTATAGACAGAACTAAACCGTATTGTGAACAGAACTAAACCGTGTTGTGTACTAAACAAAACATGTTAAGGACGGAACTAAACCCTGTTTGTACAGAACTAAACCGTGTTATGGATAGAATGAAACATGTTTTGAATAGAATGGGTAATTTTTAAACGGAGAACGGCATGTCGGTTCTTTGTTTATGTTTGTGGCTTAGTTAATGAAAAACTTTGTTGGATTGTGGGGTCAAATACACCATTAGATAGTGGGTTGTCGGTTAAAACACCAGCACTTCAGTTCGTTTGTTTGGGCGTTCCCGGGTGATTTTGGGAATAGGGTGCAATGGCTGGGAAACTTGAAAATTCGCAAGTCTTAAATTTTTGTTGGGTTCTCCATTTCATCAGTAATAATCCTTTCAATATTAACCAAAGCAGGTGGTATTTCATTAGTAATAACGTCCCAAAGAATGTCGTAGTCCAATCCAAAATAATGATGAATCAGTTTATCACGCAGACCTGCCAAACCACGCCATTCAATTTCAGGATGCACACGCCGAAAAGATTCGGGTCATTGCTTCGTAGCCTCACCAATGATTTCAAGACTTCGAGCGAATGCACGGTTGAGGTCTTCATTTTCAAAAATATCTTTTTGTGTCAAACCTTCCGAACGCTTGACCAAATAAGATATTTCAATACGAATGTGTTGCAAAAATTCAATCAGCGAGCGAGACATATTCCAATTCTTTCAAGATATGTGGTTTGATAAATGGACTAACACCTTCGGGCGTAACAACTTCAACTTCGCGGTGCAGCAAATCTTCTAAAAAATAAGTCAATCGAATAAAGTTTTTGTATGTCTTTTTGTCTTTTTCAAACTCTACCCAAATATCCACATCGCTGCCTTCATGCGCTTCGTCGCGGACGAATGAACCGAAAAGACCAATGCGTGCGATACCAAATTGCAGAATTTCACGATTGTTAAGCCTAAGAAGTGATAAGACCTGCGCTTTATTTTGAGTGGCGACCATAGTGCTCAATTTTCCACAAAAGTAAAGCAAAAATATCAATTTAAGTATAAAAACAAACGATTAGCCGTTTTGTGTGCGATTAAATGACTAAGCCGCTTACCCACTCTTGGCAATGGAAGAAAATAAGAAAGCCGTTCAAACACATTATGAGTTTGGACGGCTTTTATTGTTTTTTACGGAAGACAAGGGATAATTAAAATCAATCAATCCTTTTCATACGTTTAAATTCACTTATCTCTTTTGGTTATAACAATAAAACTCAAAAAATCGCTTATTTTAGCCCCATAAAAATAAATGAAGATGAGACTCCTATTTTTTAGTTTTCTGTTTTGTTGTGCATATACTGATGTGACCTTTGGTCAAACCAATGAATGTTACGACGAATTGCTGCAAAAAGGCAAAGAACAATTTAATGCAGGCGACTACGACAAAGCCATTGTCAAATGGAAGGGGGCTTTAGAGTGTCCTGACCTCACAGGCGCGCAAATTAAATCGTTGAATGATTGGATTGCCAAAGCGAAGCCACTGCCCGTCACAATGACCCCCTCAGTATCAAACAAGATTACGCCCCAAAGTTATGAGCCTGAAATGGTCTCGGTGCAAGGTGGTTCTTTTCAAATGGGTAGTAACGATGGCAATAGTGATGAAAAACCCGTTCATTCCGTTACGCTCAGTTCATTTTATATCGGTAAATATGAAGTGACCCAAAAACAGTGGCGTGCTGTGATGGACACAAATCCATCAAGTTTTGAGAATTGTGATGATTGCCCTGTCGAGCGTGTTAGTTGGGAGGATGTTCAAGAGTATTTAAAAAAGCTCAATGCCAATACGGGGCATAAATATCGTTTACCAACCGAAGCCGAATGGGAATTTGCGGCACGCGGTGGTACTCAATCAAAAGGTTACACATATAGTGGTTCAAATAATATTGGCGATGTGGCTTGGTATGACGGCAATTCGGGCAATATTTTTAAGAAAAATCAAAAGACACATCCTATTGGTAAAAAACAATCAAATGAACTTGGTCTTTTCGATATGACAGGTAATGTTTGGGAATGGTGTAACGATTGGAAAGATACTTATCCAAGCGGTTCGCAAACCAATCCAACAGGCGCGGCTACTGGCAGCACTCGGGTTGTTCGGGGCGGTACGTGGTTCAGCAGTGGTGACAATTGCCGCGTCGCCAATCGCTTCAATGACGATCCTTCAAGTCGCTTCTACCTTGTGGGTTTTCGAGTAGCTCGGTACGATTAGCTTCTATCATTTTTACCCTTTTATTCTTTAAAATGAACTCCCGCTAAGCGGGGCGAAATTTTTTTTTGATAATGAGGTCCCTCTCATTATTGGGCAGCGACGGCGAAGTTTTAAACTTCG
>JAYTUR010000140.1:0-2639 GCA_043744475.1 Saprospiraceae bacterium
AAACTATTTTTAATCTTGACACAGTTTAGTGAACACTCTCCTGATTTATCCGCGCCATGTTGTTATTTATCCATGCCATGTTGTTATTTATCCATGCCATGTTGTTATTTATCCGCGCCATGTTGTGATTTATCCATGCCGTGTTGTTATTTATTCATATCGTATTGTAAATTATTTTTTTTATTAAAAAATAAAACTGTGGGTTATAAAAAAATCTTTTTTGCCCTTCTTTTTTGTCCTTTGTTTTTACAAAGCCAAACAGCAATCAACACTGCAAAGCCTTGGGCGTATTGGTGGTGGCTTGGCAGTGCTGTTGATTCCAATGGTATTTCAAAAAACTTGCAAGACTTTGCTGGTGCTGGTTTTGGTGGTATGCACATTATCCCCATTTATGGCGTAAAGGGCGAAGAAGCCAAATTTATTCCACATTTAAGCCCAAAATGGATTGAAATGCTTGATTTTACAGTCCAAGAAGCCAATCGATTGGGCTTAGGTATTGACATGACGCTGGGCACAGGTTGGCCTCTCGGTGGCAGTTTTGTTACTGAAGCGGATGCCGCAAAAACTTTTAAAATCAAAAAAGATGCTACTGGGAAATATGTTTTAGATATTATTCCGACCAAACAGAAAGTGAAAAGAGCAGCTCCGGGTGGAGAAGGTTTGGTTATTGATCATTTCAGCGAAACGGCGGTTAAGGATTATTTTGGGCCTTATGATGCTATTTTTTCAAAAAAAAATCTCGGCGTAAGGGCGTTTTACAACGACTCTTATGAGGTTTACGGTGCCAATTGGTCTAATGAACTGCTTCAAAAGTTCAAAATACTGAGGGGGTATGATTTGGGAGAACACCTCGATGTGATGGCTTTGGACACGGCCACGACGGATAGAGAGAAGCGTATTTGGGCGGATTATAATGAAACGCTTTCTGACATGTTATTGGATGATTTGACCAAACCTTTGACGGCATTTGCGCATAAATACGGTAAGATTTTCCGCGATGAAGCACACGGTTCGCCAGCAAATATACTCGATTTATACGCTACGGCAGATGTGCCTGAATCGGAGTTTTTTGGTAGTAAACCTTACAATATACCTCTTTATCGTCAAGATGTTGACTACGATCCACGCCGTTTTGGTAAACCGGGTGCGTTTGTTTTGAAATTTGCATCATCCGCTGCCGATGTTGCAGGCAAAAGACTGGTTTCATCAGAAACCGCTACTTGGCTTGGCAATCACTTCAAAGTATCTTTACGGCAAGTGAAACCGATTATAGATGAGTCGTTTATCGGTGGCATCAACCACATTTTTTATCACGGCGTGCCTTATTCGCCGCCCAATGCGGAGTTTCCCGGTTGGTTATTTTATGCTTCAACCAATTTCAATCAACAAAGCCATTTTTGGAAAGAATTGCCACTTTTGAACAGCTACATTGAGCGTTGCCAACAGCTTTTACAAAATACAAAGCCCGATAATGATGTTTTGCTTTATTTGCCGCTTATGGATTGGTGGCATTCGGTGGGTAAAAAAGACAAAATGCACATCATGGACGTGCATACGCTTTTGAGCAATGGCATCTTAGATTCGCCTTTTGGCAAAATTGCCAATCAACTCAAAAGTGATGGATATGCCTATGATATTGTTTCTGATAAACAATTGCAAAATGCAAAAGGTGATAAAAATATGCTTGTTACTGAGGGGGGGACAAAATACCGCACAGTCATCATTCCGCCCGTTGAATACATACCTTTGGAAACGGTTCGAGCTTTAGAAAAGCTGCAAAACGAAGGTGTTTTAGTCGTTTTTTCAGATAAATTGCCGCGTACAGTTAATGGTTTTTTTGATTTTGAAAAAAGAGAAAAACAATTAACAGGCACGCTAAAAAGATTTGTTGCCTACAAAAAAGGTTATTCAGAAGTGCTTAAAAACCATAAACTAAGAAAAGAAACTTTAGACAATCAAGGGCTGCAATTTATTCGTAAAAAAACAGCAAATGGTGAATTGTATTTTATAGTTAATCAAGAACAATTGTTCAAAAATGATTCAATCGTCTTGGCAACAACCGCACAATCGGTTCAAGTTTTTGACCCTTTGCATCAAACCAAGCGTTTTATTGATTTTAAAAAAATTGGCAATGACAAAATTCAATTGCCTTTAAATCTGCCTTCTGGCGAAAGTGTTTTTATCGAAACTTTTGATAAAAAACAAGATGGTGCAATCCAACCCGCCATTCCAAAACCAACATCTGAAACTATACTGAGGGGTTCGTGGCAAGTGGATTTTGTGAAAGGCGACCCTACCCTACTCAAAGGCTTTAAGACAGATAAACTCGATTCATGGACGACTTTAAGTACCGATACAATGGCGCAGTATTTCAGCGGTACGGCTCGTTATACCTTGAATTTCAATTGTTTAAATAATCAAATTGGTAAATCTGGTTGGCTTGAATTGGGCGATGTACGGGAATCGGCAACAGTCAAACTGAATGGTAAATTGCTCGGAACGGCATGGAGTTTACCTTTCAGAGTTCAAATTACTGAGGGGGTGCTTTCGAAAGGAAACAACAAATTAGAAATCGAAGTGACGAACCTTTCAGCGAATAGAATCCGTTATTTGGACAAAAAAGGCGTGGTTTGGCGCAA
>JAYTUR010000141.1:0-2638 GCA_043744475.1 Saprospiraceae bacterium
CTGGTCAAAACCGGCAATTTTCGTTATCCGAAATTTCTCACCTTTGGGCCATTCTAAGATAATCTTCTCATCAGTGACCAAAGGTTGAAGTTCCAACAAAAACTCAAGGCATTGCTCGGCGTCTTCCAATTGCCACGTGTCGTATTCAGGTTTGATACCCCTCAGTATTTCGAGGGTTTCGAGCAATTCCTCAGCATTTTTCTTCTCTTTTTTCAAATCCCGCTTCGTTTGTATCCTTTCTCCGTTTATATCTGCAATAACCAAAGGTTCGCCTACACCTGGTTTGAAATACGGCGGGTGCTCAGCAAAAGGCTTGGCGTAAAACTCAACGTGAAAACCATCACCAACGGGCAGCAAATGCACACACGTCCGAAGGTCAGGTTCAACGACAGGGAGATTATCCGTCGTTTCAAAAGCGGATTGCACCGTCACGAGATTCGATAGACCCTCAATTGCTTTTTGCAATCGGTCACGTCCTTTGGCGGGTACATATAATTTATTGCCGTTCATTGCTCGTGCAATCTGGGCATGACTTTCGGTAATCTTCAACAACTTATAACGAGTCGGCGATTCCTTGACGACAGACCAACCCGCACCATCAATTTTTTGAGAAAACGATAACTCAAAGCCGTCTTTTACTTCTTTTGCTCTTAAAATAGGTTTGTCTTCAATGAATTGAACCGCAATTTGTGGCGAACGATGAAGAAACAAAAGCGGATGCCCGACCAATTCAGGAATCGCTTTATCGGTATCAATGGCATATTCATTGCCACCACTCCAACCATAATATTGCTTAACGCTGCGACTGATGCGCCGGTCTTGATCGGTCATTGAAGCTAATTCCGCATTCTTCAACCGATGCAAAGCGACATTGCGACCTGCCGACCAACCTGATTTACCAAACACCTGCTCTTTCGGCTGTAATTGCAAATGTTCAAAATCAACCAACCAAATTAGACGCGCATCGTTTTCCGTTGCAGCTTTGGCGGCAACACCTGTCGTCATACCCAATAAGGCATTCAGTGCGGCTTCCCAATCCTCGATACGTGGCACAAGGTCAACAAGCAGTGTAATATCGTCTAAATGAATGTTTTTACTGAGGGGTTTCCCTTTCAGAATGTCTAACTCAATTTGCCATTTTTCAACAGTTGGTTCTATCCGATTAAGCATCGTCAGCACTTCATAAGCCAACCAATTGTAACCGTTTTTAATCAACCTATCCGCCATATCTTTAACCGTTTTCATAGGCAACATTTTGTCATCCACCCAAAACATCGTGAGATAAATGAAAAAACGGTTGATTTCCGAAGATGGCATCATGTTTTGGAGCATCCGTTTTGCGGCATTTTTTTCATTTCTAAGCAAACTAATAACGGCAAGGAATGCGTCAAACACTTGATTAAAGGAGCTACTATACTTATTTAACTGCTTATGATGCGCTTCAACTTTGGCCAGTAAAGCGGGGTCTTGTGTTTTAAGTTGCGCCAACATCTGAAAAATGGCTGGAAAGTTCATCAAGATCTCCTTTGGGTTCTTCGTGATTTTACGTCGGGCTTTCAGACCCGTATTAAAGATGTCAACCGCCTCTTTTGCATCCCCCCTCAGTAAAGTTTGCCAACCCAACACGACCGCCGAGTTGATGTCGTCAAAATACCTTGACAACTGCCCAACCAACTGCCAATCACCTTTAAACATCGCCACCTGCGCCGCCAAACGCGATACGTTTGACTGGTCAGACTTATCTAATTTATCCAAATTGTTTATGACATAATCAAAATACGCATCGGTTGGAGACAGTTTCACATAAATCATAATCAATTGTTCTGCTAATAAAAAGCCACGAATCGTTACCGGGATTTTCTCCAATCGTTCCAAATTGAATATAGACGGTAAAAAATGCTGCAACAAATCTTGTTGTTCATACTTAGTTGTCCCGCTGTTGTGTTGAATTGTCAAAAAGTAATTCGTCCTAAAATCTTCTAAGTTGTTCAAATAATAAGCAAAGCGCACCTCACGAAAATAGCGTTCTGAAGGTTCAAAATCCCGATACCGTACAGCCGTTAGCTCCATTATGCGCCGAATGCGGGGAATCAGCACCCGAAAATCCCTATCCTTCTCAAAATCATTATCTAATAAATAATCCGCAAAGTCTGGCTTGATGCGGTATTGCCCCGTTGGCAGATAAAGCAAAAAAGCCGCTTGATTGAGTTCCATCAACCATATCTTAGCCCAACTTGCAGTCAGCCCTTTTCCCATGTGTTGAAAACTGGAATTGAACACCTCAATCAATTTGGTCATTGAAAAAGGTTCATATACAAGGGCGGCAATTTTAATGGTTCTTTGCTCACTTTCGGGCAGGGCTTTGTAAGCCGCATAAAGCCCTGTGGGGGAATAATCTTGATTCACGTTATTATCTTTTTTTGTTCTATACACACCGTCTTCGCCTTGCACAAGGGTATCTGCTCTTTGGGACAGCACCTCCGTAAATTGTTTTCTTAATTCAAAAAGGAGAGCAACGGCGTGTTTGCATAAATTAGCGTCGTAGGAACAAGTGCAATTCGATTTCACAATCTCTTTGTCTTGAAACGCCACGCGGACAGCATATTCGTCATTTGTGCCTTCCACATAAGCCGTCCAT
>JAYTUR010000142.1:0-2630 GCA_043744475.1 Saprospiraceae bacterium
GAAAGAAGGGATTTTACGGAAATACACTCATTTGAAAAGCAAAAACCAGTTTTTAGATGAAGTTTTATTGTCTTATTTGATGCCTGATTGAAGTAAAACATTAAAAAACGCCTAAAATGAGATGAACTCGTTTTAGGCGTTTTTTATGACTCATAAAATTTAAACACAATTCAAAATCACTCCAAAACCAATAATTGATTCGGTATAATGACTTCAAATTGACTCAAATTATTGAGTTTGCGAATGTCATCAACAGATTTACCATAGTTTTTAGCGATTGTATAAAGCGTTTCTGTTGACTGAACAACATGGTATTTGTGATTCATACCTTTTGCAGTCACATCACTTGTCGCCGATTTTGAGCCAATATAGTTGTAATTGGCGGGTATATCACTGCGAATAGGTTGAGATGTCAATGTCAAAGAGTGGTCTTCCCCTGTTGTGATATTGCAATTACAATTTTCAGTACGCACAACTTGACCAACTGTAAGGGCTTCATCATTTGTCAGATAATTGATTCTACGAAAGTCCATGTCTGTCATATTGTACTGCTTTGCCAATTGAGCCACCGTTTCGTCCTTTAAAACAACGTGCAAGCCCGCACCTTCTTTGACAAAAGCAACTGTTCTCGTCGCTGTTTGGGCAGTCGCTGTTTTGGGTTTCACAACGACATCGTATTGCTTTGGTATATCCGTTGCTTTAACTGCTTTTGCTGTAACCGTAGATTTAGGCGCAGCTATCGTCAATTTTTGACATGGTTTGATAACATCCGATGTCAATTTATTCCACGACTTCAATTGCGCATAAGTCACTTTATATTTTCGTGCAATGGCGTACAGATTTTCGCCTTGCACAACCACATGCTCCCCCTCAGTATAAGGCACTTGACATTCAATCACTTTGGTCGTAACAGGCGTTTCAACCTTTTTAGGTGTCACTTTAATAACCGTATTGTAACTCATTGGAATGTCATTGGTACGAGCAATTTCCATACTCGGTTTTACATCTTGTTGAACAACAGGTGCTGCAATTTTCAATGTACTACAAGGGTATAGTAAATCACTTGTCATATTGTTCCACTCGCGTAAACTACTGACAATCAATCCATAACGCCGTGCAATTGAATATAAATTTTCACCACTTTGAACGACATGCTCACCTGCTAAAGCCGTCACTTGACAATCTATTTTAGCAGGAATGGGCTTTTCAACTTGGACATAAGGCTGTGGAATATTGTAAGAAGCAGGAACATTTGTAGGCGTATTATAACTTTGAGGAACATCTAATCGTGTTTCTCCAAAGTAATCACTTTTAGTCAGCTTAGTGTTTTCAACAACTGTTTTACTTCTAATATATGGTTCACCACCGACCTCAGCTGTTTCAACGGGAATATAAGGTCTTACAGCAACATAAGATTCTGGTATAGGCTCGACTCGAGCAATAGTTGCTGGGGCTGAACTGCCATTCAAATAAGAACAGACATCTTTTCCGTTGATGGCAACGAGTTCATAAGTCGGGCAAGATTCCGCGTTTTCACGAATGAGACCTAAACCGGGCAAAATGCTGATTGTTGTCTCATTTTTATTCGTTTCGCTTGGAAATACTTTAAATGTTTGAGCCGTTGCATTACAAGCTTGTAATTCTCCAACATAAAAAACTTTTGAAGGTGTTGTCAAATTTCGAGCATTTAGGCTCAAATTATTGCCCAATGCCTGTTTTAAGTCAGCCCTAAAATCGTAATTCGATGCAACAACTGTAAGCACCCTGTCGATATCAGACATATAAATAGCAGAGCCGATGGCTTGGACTGCCCAACCACTGTCTAATTTTTTACAGATATAAACTTTCCTTTCTCCAGAGTTTAGATCCATGACAAAACGTTGATCAATATTGGCATTTTGCCATGATTGCATACCAGGAGGGTCTTGCTTGTAAATAATAGGGCTTTCGATACCCATATCAAGGAAGATTTGCTCACCCAAATTCTTATTTATACGATAAGAAGTGTAGAGTGCCGCACTGTTAGTCCCCAAAAATTGGTGGTCTAATCTGTCCATCGTACCTGCGTCATAAAGTAGGTATGTATAGGATTGTGCTGATAAATTAGAAAAACTGATTGCCATTAAGACAACGAGAGACGAGAGAAATGCTGTTTTCCTCATGATGAGTGGATTTAAGAATGGATAATTATAGCGTTCCGTCCGATTTGTTTTTTATTATTGGCGAACGGTCTTGGTTCAAAAATTTAAGATTCAATCGCAATTAAAACACGAAAATAAAGGTTTTTTTTGAATTTCAAAACAATGATGTTGTATTATTCTGTATCAAGTGCTTCATATTATTATGTTTCAATGACTTACATTCCGCATGTTATTGATATTCGTATTGTTAATACTCTTATTTTTTTTATTTTCTTTATTTTTTTGTAACAGATGTCTTCCTTTGATGTATGTTTTTAACGAAATCTATTTCAACGTCCAAAAATTTTATAATTTAGACTTCTGCTAAGTCTGCACTTTGAATAAAGGTAACGACACTTTTTTCAAAGCCTTTTTCAATGTTGTATCTGTCATAGTTTTTTACCTTTGGATAAAAGTATTGTTTTATTCTCATATTTCCCAAAAAAGTGT
>JAYTUR010000143.1:0-2620 GCA_043744475.1 Saprospiraceae bacterium
AAAAAATATGATTATTCAAAACTGAATAATCCAACCGTTGCACAAGTCCGAAGTTTCCACGACGGCACTTTTGAAACGAAGGCAGACGGCTTTAACGACAGCGCACAAGTAGTATTTATGCCCAATGTGGGTTTTGAAATTGGCTACCATTTTTCACCCCGTTTTATGGTTGTTTTGGGTCATAAAATGACTTTTTCAAAGAGCGATTTGCTCGACGGGCAACGTTGGAAAGACAACACAACCTTGACGGCACAAAACGATATTCAACATTATACAAACCTACAGTTCAAATGGATTTTGGGCAAAAGCAAACGTCAGGTTTACGACGGTGACCCACCAAAAGTAACGATTTTGCGCCCTGCGAGCAGTCCTTATAACACGTATGACGGCATCGAAACGGTTCGTGCCGAGGTGTTGGGTGTGGGTTATAAAGAAGATGTTACCTTTACAATCAATGGTGTACCGACCCTTTTTACTTTCAAAAAAGATGAAGCGACCTCTGATGTGATTTTAAGAAAAGGTGAAAATACCATTATTGTTAAAGCAGAAAACCCACATGGTTCTGATTATAAAACGCTAATAATCAATTACTTAGAAAAAGAACGCTTGCCTGACCCGCCGGTTGTGGTAACGCCGCCTGTCGTCGTTAATCCACCAGTAGTTGTTAATCCGAATACACCAACGACTCAACAACTACCGCGCGTCCGTTTCATGTCGCCCGCTTCGTATTCAGAGACTGACCGCAATCGGCAGACAATTAATGTTCAGATTACTAACGTGACAAATTATCAAGATGTGACATTGACGGTTAATGGTCGGAATGACAATAGTTTTGGCTTCAGAAATGGTATTTTGAGCTACGATGCTGCATTAAATGAAGGTCAAAATTCGATTGTCGTGTCGGCGCGCAATTCGGCGGGTTCGGCTTCCGATGCGGTTACGGTCAACTATCGTCCGATTGTTGTTCAACGTGTCAATCCGCCTTATGTACGCATTACATCAACGGGTAATCCGACGGAAAACTCGTTTGGTGGTTGCCAAACAGCGATAGAGGCACGGGTTGAAAACGTGACGAATAGTCGTGATATTACGCTGACTGTTAATGGAAGAGCGATTTCTAATTTTAATTACAATGCATCTTCAAAAATACTGAGGGGGTCGGTCAACCTCTCTACGGGTTCAAATCAAATCATTATTCGCGCCAGAAATGAATCGGGCGAAGGCAATGATAGAGCCGATGTGAACTGTGCAGAACGCCGCCGCAATCCGCCAACCGTACAAATTACACAGCCACGTAATAATGACGTGACGGAGCAACAAACGATAGATATACGCGCCAGAGCCGAAAATGTGGCTTCAAAAAACGAAATTCAATTGATTGTCAATGGTTATCAAACGTCAAATTTTAATTATTCGACTTATGATAAATCCATTTCTGCAAGGATAAATCTGAATGAAGGCGAAAATTCAATCCGTATTCGGGTATCGAATAACGATGGCTCAAATGAGGATTTGGTGCGCTTTACATACCGTCCGAGAGTCGTTGCGTCACCGCCGCGTGTGATGATTTCACAACCTGTGAGTGGTAGTTTTGTAAAAGACGCTTCCGTTCGTCTATCTGCAAGGACTGAAAATATCAGCAATCAAAGCCAAATTCGTTTGACGATGAATGGTCGTGGATTGTCTTTTAATTTCGACCCATCTACCCAGCAAATAAGTTCAAATTTGGATTTAGAAGCTGGCGCAAACACCATACAAATCTACGTCACCAACCCAAGCGGTTCTGATGCAGCAACGACAACTGTTACTTATAACAAAGCAGTTGTGACTGAAACGCCACGCCCGCCACGTGTCAACATCATGCGCCCGACTGATGGCTCGACGGTAACCGACCCCGCAGTAACACTTGAAGCTCAAGTTGACAATATCGTTGCGGGTAGTAAAGACGTGAAAATCATACTGAACGGTGTTGAAATGGTCGCAAATATGAATGTTATGCGCCAAATACGCCAACGCCTTAGCTTGACTGAGGGGGTCAATAGCATTACGTTGCGCGCCACAAACAAGGACGGAACCGATGAAAAAACGGTACGCGTTACTTATGGAAAAAAGCCGCCGCCAAAAAAGGATAATGGTACAGACCTTCCGACTCGCGATGATAAAGGGGGCAATAACGATTCACCTTTGCCAACGATTCAAAATTTCAACGTGACACAACCTGTTACTGACCCCTTTGACCCAAAACCTTTGGTCAGTGTTGTAACAGCAACCATTACAAAAGTGCCAAAAGCATACATCGTCTTCAAAGTGAATGGTGAAGATGTCCAATCGTTTGAATTTGATGAATTAACAGGGCAATTTCGTTATAGTTTTGGGGTCAATAGTGGTACGTCTTACACGTTTTATATTCGGGCTTACAATATAGATGGTCAAGCAGAAAAGACGGAGACAGTAAAGTTTTAAGTCATATTTATTATTTTAACGTGAGTTCGGAGATACAATCACGCACTGTTTCTCGCTTGGCTCGAAAGGCGTACGAGTAAGAAATCTATTGGGTTGAGCTTATTTTTGATAGAAAAATTGGAAATTTTTCTATCAAAAATAAGCTCAACCCTTAAAC
>JAYTUR010000144.1:0-10188 GCA_043744475.1 Saprospiraceae bacterium
TATTGGCAACATTCTTCCAATCGGTAGTAAGCCTTATCGTCGGCTCTGTAGTTTTGATTGTCGTAGCCGATGAGTGCAACACGCTTCAAAATAGCATCAGCATTCGTCTTTGTTGAATCATAACTGACAATCAGTTTTAATGCTTCATCATCCCATTTAGCCGCTTTCATGCCTTTGAGACCGAAACAGACCGTTTCGATTTTCTTTTTGCACATATTGCAATCGCCATTGACTATGAGTGTATCAGTTACAGTAGTCGAGGCAGCTTTTTGAGCTGCTGTTGTGTTGATAGAAAGGAATATGAATACTGCGATAGCGCAGAGGAGAGACATTAACTTCTTCATTGTTTTTATCATTTTTAAGCTATTTTCAAGCAGTTATTGCTTAAAATAGCCTGTTTTATTGAAATTCTGTTTTTGAAATTTTATTAAAACTATGATACCTAACAACGATAAACTTGAATAAAATTAAGAAGTTTTCGCCCAAAATACTGAGGGGGTGGTGGACGAGGCAATGCTTCAGATTGTAGGTTTAATCTGTCAAATATAGGAGTAAAAATTTCTGGAAAAGAAGCCAAAGGCGTAACGGCAAGCAACTCAATGGTAGGCAATTCCGTTTTCTTTATTTCCAAAAACTTGAGGTCTGCCTTGTAGATTTTTTTGGTCTTTTTTGTACAATCGTGGTCTTTTTTACCCTCTTTTGAGCAAGCTGCTTTTTTTATAGCGTTTTGACAACAAGGCGGTAAATTGTAAAATCCTTTCGGAAGCGGTGTGCTTTCAGAAGGCTTTTTATCACAATTATCTTCTATTTCAACAAGAGAAATTTTAGTTTCACCTGTACACAGACAATAAACAGTATTAACACTTAAACCCATCGTTGAGAACATCACGATAGCGATGAGAAAAGTAATTGCAATATGTTTTATACTGTTTTTCAAGTTTTTATATCGTAAATTTTAAATCATAAATATGCCGTAAAAAATAAATTAATATTACTCTCTGTTTCTCGCAAAGCGAGAAATGCGTGCTTTGAAAGGATTTTTTAGTAGTCGCTGCACTTTTTGAGTGCAGCGACTACTAAAAAATTAACTCTTGTACGCTTTTTTTTGCTTGCAAAAAAACAGTGCGTAATATCAATTTAGAGGATTTTTCTACTTGAACATATCTTTTATTCTGTCAAAAAAACCTTTGTCGTCTTTTTCAGGTTTGGGCTGAAAGTTAGGCATATTTTTCAATTTTTCCAAAAGCAGCCGCTCTTCGTCGTTGAGTTTTTTAGGCGTCCAAATATTCACATGAACGAGTTGGTCGCCTTTTCTACCATAGCTTTGAATCGAAGGTAAACCCTTTCCTTCAAAACGAAAAACCTTTCCTGCTGTTGTGCCTGCTGGCACTTTCATGCGCACACGTCCGTCGAGTGTCGGTACTTCAAGTTGTGTGCCAAGAGCCGCATCTGCAAAATTGATAAACATCTCACAATGCAAATTCATACCGTCGCGGTGCAATGTTTCATGCGGAATTTCTTCGATGCCGATGTATAAATCGCCCGGAGGTCCACCTTTCGCACCTGCGTTGCCTTTGCTGCTCAATTGGAGTTCCATACCATCGGCAACACCGCTTGGGATTTGGAGGTCAATCATTTCTTCGCCATAAACAGTGCCTTCGCCGCGACAATTTGAACAATTTGCTGTTACTATCCGACCTGCGCCTTTACAAGTAGGGCAGCCCGCTGTGGTTGCCATTTGCCCTAAAAACGTTTGGCGCACTTGACGGACATAGCCCGAACCCTTACAAGTCGGACACGTCGAAACAGCATTCGCATCTTTTGCGCCGCTGCCGTTGCAGACGTTGCAACCGATTTGTTTTTTAACTTTTATCTTTTTAGTAACGCCATTAGCGATTTCTTCAAGGCTCAAACGCACTTTTATACGCAAATTAGTGCCGCGTTGCCCTTGTGGACGACGACCGCCTTGACCGCCACCGCCAAAAAACGACTCAAACGGATTGCCACTTGCCTGTCCACCATCGCCAAAAATATCGCCGAAATTGCTGAAAATATCTTCCATCGTGAAGCCACGACCACCGCCGTAGCCACCGCCACCGCCCATAGAGCCGTCAAAAGCGGCATGACCTAATCGGTCGTATTTTGCCCGTTTGTCGGCATTGCTCAACACTTCGTAAGCCTCAGCAGCTTCTTTAAATTTATCTTCTGCTGCTTTATCACCTGGATTACGGTCAGGGTGATGCTGCATCGCTTGTTTGCGATAAGCCGATTTGATGGTTGCGTCATCAGCGTTTTTAGCAACGCCGAGTATTTCGTAAAAATCTCTTTTAGCCATTGTACTATTCATTGGTCAATAAGTATTTTGTCATTTGCCCATTGTCATTAGTCATTTTTTTAAATGACCAATGACAATGGGCAAATGAGTATTTAACAAATTGATTATTTTCCAACTACGACTTTAGCGTAGCGGATTATTTTTTCGTTTAATAAATATCCTTTTTCAACGGTATCCACAATTTTGCCGACTAAGTCTTCCCCCGCGGAAATTTCCGTGATAGCTTCATGTTTGTCGGCATCGAAATCTGTTCCTTTTGCAGAATCCATTTCGGTCAAGCCTCTTGAGCGCACCGTTGATTGCAGTTTTTGCCAGACCAAATTGACCCCCTCAGTAAAATTCTCATTTTGTGAGGCTCTGCCAAAATCGTCCAAAACGGGCAAAAGGGCTGTCAAAGTGTCACGCGATGCCATTGTAATGGTTTCAACTTTTTCCTTTGCCATACGGCGGCGATAGTTGTCAAACTCTGCTACTTGACGCAAATATTTGTCTTTCAACTCTTCGACTTGCTTTTTCAAATCGGCATTTTCCTTTGCTAAACCATTGTCACCTATAGCATCTGATGTGTTTTCAGGTGATTCCATTGTCTCAACAATCTCTTCTTGCAAAACTTCGTCGTTTTGTAAAACGTCTTTATTGTCCATACTTTTCTTTTTAAACCACTTGTTTATCATGGATTTATTTTATGTCATATTAGTCTCTCAAATTGTTTGCCACTGCATATTGACTGACATTTTGACACCTATTTTTGATTATACATTCAAAAACGAGTGCGAAGGTAGGCAAAAGCCCAAAAAACTAAGCATTCTGACCTATAAACTAAAAATGAGTTAAAAACGGATATATACTGAAATGGCTTTTTCATCGTCTCACTTGCCCTTTTTGTCGGCGTATAACGCAATATATCGAATAGAACTGTACTTTTGTCTAAAATTATCATTTTAAAAACAATACACTTTTGATGAATATAATCATTCCAGATAAATATAAAACGGTCATATTTCACATCTGTTTGTGGGGCATTTGGCTCTATTTGCCTTTGGCTAATACGAGCGATGAAGAAATGTATAATCGAGCAGTCTTTATGATTTTCCTTATCGCATTGACGCATATTCCCTTCTTTATCATCAATACTCAGTGGTTGATTCCTGAAATTTTGGATAAAAAAGGGACGACTGCTTATTTTTGGTTGCTTATTTTTTTCATTCTGATTTTTGCTACGTGGCATAGTTTTGTTGGAGAATGGGTTAAGTCATATCAAGGCGTCGTAGATAAGCACCCACGTAATGTTTTATGGAGTTTCATTCCTATTGTTTTTGTGGCGGCTATCAGTACAGGCTATGGTTTGTTCAATTATGTGGTCAAAGAAGAAAGGCTTAAACAGGAAAAACAGCAGGAAAGGTTACAGTCCGAGCTGTCGTTTTTGCGCTCACAAATCAGTCCACATTTTATATTTAATATTCTCAACAGCATCGTTTACCTCATTCGCTCAAAATCTGAATTAGCAGAGCCTGTGACAATTAAACTATCGGAATTGATGCGTTATATGCTCTATGAATCCGAAAATGCTCAAATTCCCTTAGAAAAAGAGTTGAGTTACTTGAAAAATTACATAGAATTGCAGAAAGTACGTTTCGAGGAAGATGTCGAAATCAACTTAAATACTGAGGGGGAGGCAACAACACAAATTATAGAGCCGATGCTGATGATTCCATTTGTTGAAAATGCGTTTAAGCATGGTGTCGGTATGGTTTTGAATCCAATCATTGATATTTCCTTGAAAACAACTGAAAAAGAATTGTTTTTTACCGTAAAAAATAAAATCGCACCCGAAACACGCGAGGAAAAGGATGGTAGTTCAGGTATTGGACTTAAAAATGTGAATCGGCGTTTGGAATTATTATATCCCAATGCCCATCATTTAGAGATACAAAATAGCGATGGTTGGTTTATTGTCAATTTGCATTTAACTTTTATAAAATAATAAGATGACACTCAAATGCCTTATAGTTGATGACGAAAGCATGGCGCGGAAGCTATTGGAAGAAAACATCAAGCAAGTCCCTTTTCTAGAACTTGTAGCGATGTCCAAAAACCCCTTTGAAGCCATGCAAGTGCTACAAGAGCAACTCATTGACTTAATGTTTTTGGACATTCAAATGCCTGGCATGTTGGGAACGAAGTTTTTGCAAAGCCTTCGTGAAAAACCAATGGTCATTTTTGTAACAGCTTATGCCAATTACGCAGTTGAAAGTTACGATTTAGATGTCATTGACTATCTGATGAAACCTGTAAGCATGGAGCGTTTTACAAAGGCAGCTTATAAAGCTTTGGAAGAAAAACAGAAACTTTTAGCCGTCGCTGCGCCCCCCTCAGTATCCGAACCCATTTTGCCAAAAGAAGAGGATACGACACCCGATTATTTCTTTGTAAACGTTGAATATTCCCTTGTGAAAATCCCCATAAAAGACATTTCGCACGTTGAAAGCATGAAAGATTATGTCAAAATCTTTCTAATAACAGCTAAAAAGCCCATTTTGACCAAAAGCACTTTGAAAGCCATCGAAGAAAAATTGCCTTCAAAAAGTTTTATGCGCGTCCATAAATCCTTTATTGTAAACCTCGACAAAATTGAATCCATTCGCAGCCAAAGCATTACGATTGGTGAAAATCATGTACCTGTCAGTGATACGCATTTGGAGAGTTTGATGCAGATTTTGAACCCTTCTAAGTAGTTTTTACACGTTCGGGGAACTTTTTAAGTGCCCGAACGTAGGCTTAAATATTTGTAGCATCGTTTTATTTGTATTTTGCACAAGGTACAGCGTACCATAATATAGTATGACGGTGCGCTGCACCTTGGGAACGAAGATTTTCTACAAATACTAAGCAACTCTGTTGCTATGAAGAGTTGAACATGTCATTATTTACACGTTGCTAAGTGAAATGATAAACCCCAAACTTGCTCTTTTCGTCGCCACAATTCCCCTAATGGTCGGCTTCTAAAAATAATTGTAGAAAGCACACTTACCTTTGTATCATCAAAAATGAATCAAAAAAGAAATCTTTCGACAATGAAAAAACTGTTCTTCGCACTTGCTCTTTTGACAACAAACCTACTTATGGCTCAAATGCCACAACAAGCTGGTGGCAACAATCCGATGCAACAACCCACAAAAGAAATTGCCAAAATAAGCGGCGTTATACTCGATTCAACATCTGCAAAAGGCGTTGAATTCGCTAATATTGCTTTGTATAACAAGGCAACGAATAAATTGGTGGACGGTACGGTTGCCGATGAAAAAGGCAAATTTAGTCTTGAAGAAGTGGCAGATGGTGTCTATAAAATACAAATTTCTTTTATTGGTTTTAACGACAAAACCATTGACAATATCAAAATTGAAAAAGGTCGTAACCGTGATTTGGGCAGTTTCAAATTGTCATCAAGCGAAAAAGTGTTGACCGAAGTCACTGTGACAAGCCAAAGGTCAATGATTGAAGAAAAAGTTGACCGTTTGGTGTATAATGCTGAAAAAGACTTGACTTCGCGGGGTGGTGATGCGGCAGATGTGTTACGTAAAGTGCCACTTTTAACGGTTGATTTAGACGGCAATGTATCTTTGCGCGGCAGTTCTAATATAAAGGTGTTGATTAACAACAAACCTTCAACGATTATGGCGAGCAATGTAGCAGATGCTTTGAAGCAGATTCCTGCGGATATGATTAAATCTGTTGAAGTCATTACATCGCCTTCGGCAAAATACGATGCAGAAGGTTCTGGCGGTATCATCAATATCATCACAAAGAAAAATAATTTACAAGGCAAAACGCTCAATGTGGACATCGGTGCAGGCAATCGTGGCTCAAATTTGGGCTTGAATGGCAGCTATCGCAAAGGCAAATTTGGTATGAATCTCGGCGGTTTTGGTCGCTTAGGCTACAACAAAGCCACAACAAATTTGCAACAATTCACTACTGTAAACGGCAAAACAATAGAGACCGAGCAAACCGCTAATGCCAAAGACAATCCTCTTTTTGGACATTATAACTTGGGTATGGACTACGATATTGACAAAACACAGTCATTAACGGGCGGTATTCGCTACGGTTTGCGCAATTTTTCAAGAAAACAAGACCAAACGACGAATCTGTTTGATAACAATATGCCTTTGTCTTCGACGCTTCGCTATATAGATAGTCGTGATTTATCGAACTCTGTTGATGTCAATTTGGATTATTTGAAAACATTCAAACCACAACAAGAGTGGAGTATTTCAACGCAATACAGTCGTAATGACTTGTTGAATAATTTTGATGCTAATTCTTTAAACGCTACAAGAGAGGTTCAAAATCGTCAAAAAAATATTAATACCAATTTGAATCAAGAAGTCACTTTTCAAACGGATTATACAACCCCCCTCAGTAAAAACAGCATAATTGAGTTCGGTGGTAAAGGAATTTTCAGACAAGTGAATAGTGATTATGCTTATCAAATTGCAACAGGTTCAAAGGGTGAATACAGCAATGATGCGACACGCCCAACAGGTGCTTTGGATTATAATCAAAATGTGGCATCGGCTTATACATCTTTTTTATTAACGACAAAAAACAAGTATAGCATCAAAATTGGTAGCCGTTATGAATATACAACAATTGATGCAACGCAAAATAGCCAAACCATCACAATACCAAGTTATGGCAATTTAGTGCCAAGTATCAATGTTTCTAAAAGTGTTCGTGAAGGTTTGACTGTTAAAGCAGGTTATAATCGCCGCATCCAACGTCCGGGTTTACAACAATTGAATCCAAATGTCAATTTGGTCAATGCACAAAATATTACAGTAGGCAATCCGAATTTACGTCCTGAATTGACTGATAATTTCGAAATTGGTCTGAGTACGAACATCAAAAAAACGTACATCAATATGTCAGTATTCAGTCGTTTTACGGATAATGTTATTACACAAGTGCGCAATCCTTTGGATTCTTTGTCAGGAGCGATTTTGACAACCTATCAAAATATTGGGAAGCAACAAGCTTACGGGACTAATGTCTTTGCTAATGTCTATTTGTTGCCTAACTGGACCCTGAACGGTGGTGTTGATTTGGTTTATGCCTTTTTGGAAGGCACAACAACGGGTGTAAATGGTATTTCACAAACCGTCAGCAATCAAGGTTTAACGCTTAGCGGTCGGGTGATGTCTCAAATTACATTTAAAAACGGCTGGGGTATTCAAGCATTTGGAGGTGGACGCGGCGCACAAGTACAGTTGCAAGGTCGTCAAGGCGGTTTCGGTATGTACTCGTTGGGTGTGAAAAAAGAGTTTAAAAACAAAAAAGGCAGCATCGGTTTGGCGGGTGAGAACTTTTTGACAAATACAACGGGTGTTATGCGAACTGAATTGAACTCTCCGATGTTCTCTCAAACGAGCACAACGAATCTTTACAATCGTGGTGTCAAATTGACTTTGAATTACAAATTAGGTAGCATGAATTTTAATGAGCGCCAAAAAACACGCTCAGTTAAAAACGATGACATCAAAGACGGTGGTGGCGAAGGCGGAAATGATAATGGTGGTGGACAACAGCAATCAGCTCCTCAAAGTCGTCCACAAGGGCAAACCCCTACAAAAGGCGGCGCACCCACAAAAAGTGGTCAATAAGTGCCAAATACTGAGGGGGGTAAAAATAAGTATTTTAGAGAGTTATAGTTTTCATACATTCTTGTTGGACGAGGGCACATTCATTTGATGCTCTCGTTTTTTTTCAAAAAAAAATAATCATCGTTCAGAAATGTTGAAAAAGTGTAACTTTGCAGTTGAAAACCACAGTTTTGAACTCAATCGTCTTCAATTATGTCAACATACAGGAGAGATACTATGGAGTCAAACCTCATCGCGCTTTTGCAGAACGGTGAAAATGACGGGTATGAAAAACTGTATGACAACTATGCGCCTATGCTTTTTGGTATTATTTGTCGCATTGTTGGTAATAATGAAGATGCAGAGAACTTGTTACAAGATTGTTTTATCAAAATTTGGCGAAATATTGAGCAATACGATGCGACAAAAGGTCGTTTCGCAACCTGGTTAATCAACATAGCACGAAATACCGCGATTGATTTTACCCGTTCAAAAGTGTATATCCATCGCCTAAAAAACCAAACTGTGGATAATATCGTAAGTTATAGACAGGATTTAACCACAGCGATGCATACTGATACGATTGGGTTACGACAAATAGTGAACACACTAACGCCACAATGCCGAAAAGTCATCGAGTGGATGTATTTTGAAGGTTATACTCAACAAGAAATTTCGGAAATTTTTAATATACCTCTCGGAACGGTAAAAACCCGAGCAAGAATGGGTTTGACATCTTTAAGAACCTATTTTGAACACTAACAAGATAATTTTTTTTTAAAATAATACATTAAATTGAATAATTCACACGATATATCGCTCCAAAAATTAGCACAACAACTTACTGATGAGCAGGGAAACCCGCCTAAGCCTGTTGATGTGGAAAAAACGGAAGCCGCTTTATTGGCTTACGCAGAACTATACGCTGTTGCGCCCCCCCTCAGTATGCGTGACCGTATTTTAGGGAATATAAATAAAATTAAAGATTTACAAAATAACAGTCAGCCTTTTACACTTGATAATTTACCCATATTAACGCCCGAAGCCAATTGGCTCGATTGGGAAGCAGCGGTAAAAGGTATAGAACCAACCGAGGATTTCGAAGACGTATATCTGCACCTTTTAGAAGACACCGACAGACGCGAGTTGAACCTTGCTTGGGTTAAGCAGGAGGTACCAGAAGAAGTGCATCACGATGTTTTGGAAAGTTTTATCCTACTAGAAGGCAGCTGTGAGTGTCATATTTTTGACGGAAAAGGCGGAAAACGCGTTGTAAAAATGCGTCAAGGCGATTATATTTCCTTCAAAATTGGTGAAGTACATGATATTCAAATTACATCAGCGAAACCCGCAAAAGCTATTTTGCAATGGTTGAAAATTGCAGCTTAATAATGGTTTGTAAAAAAGCAACGGGGCAAAGAGTGAAAATACTTCACTTTTTGCCCCTTTACTTTTTTCGCCTATTTTTTATAAAAATTAGACTTTACGGCTTAAAACCTCATCAATCAAACCATAAGTTTTAGCTGCTTCGCCACTCATCCAATTGTCGCGTTCACAATCTTTTTCAATTGTCTCATACGTTTGACCTGTGTGATGAACAAGGACATCATAAAGGCTTTTTTGCATTTTTTTAATCAGTTTGTAGTTGATTTCGATGTCAGTCACTTGTCCCCGAGTCCCACCGAGAGGTTGGTGAATCATGATATGGCTGTGTGTCAAGCAAGAGCGTTTGCCTTTTTCACCGGCAGCTAATAAGACAGCGCCCATTGAAGCTGCTAAACCCGTACAAATCGTCGCAACATCAGGCGCTACATATTGCATCGTGTCATAGATGCCCAAGCCGTCAATAACCGAACCTCCAGGCGAGTTAATGAACATTTGCACATCGCGTTTTGGGTCTGTACTTTCTAAGAAAAGTAACTGCGCTTGGATAACATTCGCCACATAATCGTCAACGGGTACGCCCATGAAAATAATTCTATCCATCATCAAACGGCTAAAAACGTCCATTTGAGCGACGTTTAGTTGACGTTCTTCGATGACGGCTGGGGTAAATGCTGTGACATCAGGCACGCCAATCATACCTTTTTGAGCATATCTGTCAAGGTGCATGGAACTCATGCCCAAATGCTTGACAGCGTATTTTTTAAATTCATCTTTAGGAATCATTGTATCTTCTTTTTTAAATGTGTTTTTGAAAAATGCATTTTT
>JAYTUR010000145.1:0-10173 GCA_043744475.1 Saprospiraceae bacterium
ACGATACAAGTCAATATAGGTTTGAGAAACAGCAATATCATCGGCGTGGTCAAAACGATTGTGCGTTTTCCAACGATTGCGTTCGCCAATAGCCATGAGTGAATCCAAAATAGCTTGTGATTTTGTAGTTTCATAAGCTGCCATAACGCCTGTGTAGAATGCGCCATTTGTCCAATCAGTTGGCGAATGCAAGGGATGTTTCAATTGCCAATCTGTCACTTTAATTATGGTTTTTTTGATGTAATTTTTATCAAAAATATCATAAATAGGGTTCAAATAAGCAGTTAAAGGGCATTGGCTTAATGCCCGAATTTCATTGGTGACAATTTCTGCATTGAGCCTTGCGCCATCGTAATCGGTGTGCGTATGGTCTTTTGGAAAAAACTGTTTAAGCACCGCATCTTTACCTATTTCTTCATAAGCTACAGCCACTTTTTTATTCAAATCAATGAAATAAATACCTTCTTGCTCGGCTATTTGTTGCGCCCACTGTGCATAAGAGTCAACTGACAGCAACACTTTACTGTTTTTATCCCAATCGTTGCGCGGCACAAGGGAGCAAATGATTGGTATTGCGCCTTTGGCTTTTGCCTCTTTCACATATTTACGCATGTACCAACCATAAGTATAAACCGTCTCTTGAACTTTGCGAATGGGATTGTAAATCTCTTTTGATTCGTCGCCAATACCTTTAATTGTGCCACGTGCACGGGCGGTATCATCAAGCGGTGCAGGGTCGTTGTGCCCAAATTGCATGATAACGAAATCACCTTCATGGAGATTGGTGAGGATTTTTTCCCAACGTCCGTCGGTCAAAAAAGTGCGGCTGCTGCGTCCACCAATCGCGTGGTTTTGAATCTTGATACGACTGGTATCAAAATGTGGTGCGATGACTGAACCCCAACCCCACAGGCTGTCCGACCCTTTGCCGCTACCATTTTTGACGGTTGAATCACCTATAATATATAAGGTGGGTTTGTCAGTTGTGAAACGGAAAGCCGTTAAAAGGCTAATAAAGAGCAAAAGCCCTACGATAGGTGTGTATTTTTTCATCTTGTTGTTTTTTGTGCCAAAATAATATTTTTTAAATATTCGGTGTATGATTTTGGGTGTTTAAATACATATTTCAGACCACCGTATAATACTGCGTCACGCCGTACCATATTTTAGAGTTTCGTAGCGTACGAAGGAACGTCGTAGCGTATTTTTAAAAGCCCCCTCAGTACAAGAAGATACTGAGGGGGCAAAACTAACACTATGAGAAAAAATTAATTATCTTAGTTATACCCCGGATTTTGTTTCCAAAAGCCTGGATTAATCAACATTTCTGCTTGTGGTATTGGATAAATCAGATCATCAATAGTAACCGTTTTTCCACCTGGAATGGCATTGTCTTGCAAGTGTTTGGTCATCACAGCGGGTGCTCTACCTGTACGCACGAGGTCGTGCCAACGCAAACCTTCACCTGCAAATTCCCATTGGCGTTCTTGCTCCATCGCTGCTTGAAAATCTGCTTTTGTGAGCGGTGTGATGCTCGGTATACCTGCACGGGTACGAATGCGGTTGAGTATGGCAATCGCTTGTGCGGGTGGTGTTGCCGCTTCTTCATTCAACACTTCGGCATAGCGCAACAAAACATCTTCAAAACGGATAATGGGCACATTGTTCGGATAGTCGCGGTTGTTTGTTGGTGCAGTTGTTCCTTTTTCTAAGAACTTTGTAAACTGGATACGGCTTGATTTATAAAGCGTTTTTGTATCCGTGTATCCTGTATCCAATGTGGCAAACTTGCGTTTGTCAATGTTGGGCCAGTTGTTTACGAGTGCAGGGGATACTTGACCATCAAAACCACCAGGTTGATACGTTGCCCATTGTGAAGGGAACTGGAACGCCATATGGAACGGCATTTGGCTGCCCAGACCACCTGTACCAGAGATGTATTGTGTCTCAAAAATATGGTATTTGTTGTCATTGACGGTTTTGAACATATCGGCATACACCGTAGCAAAGGCAAAACCTGAATTTTCTTTAGCGACCACATCTGCAAATTCGGCTTTTGCTAAAACTAATTTATCTGCTTGTTTGAGCGGAAAACCTGCCATCGTTTGATAAACAATACCGAGCAAAGATTTGGCTGCCCATTTTGTCGCACGTCCTTTTTGCGCAGCAACATACGTTTCAGGTAAGTTAGCGACAGCAAATTTTAAGTCATCAAGTATCAAATTATAAACTTCTAAAACAGGAGACCGTTGCACCGTTTTAGCCTCTTGGAATGATACAGGTTTTGTGGTGATAGGTACATCGCCAAAATAACGCACTAAATCAAAATAAAACATTGCACGAAGAAAACGGGCTTCGCCTTTGAATTGCGCTGTTTTTGCGAAAGTAAACGGCTCAATTTTTTCCAAAAGGATATTCGCCCGATAAATGGCATTGTAGCTCATTGTCCACGTACTTTGAATTTGTGACGTTTGAGCAGTTAAAATAAAATTGCCGATTTCGTTCCAGTCACGTTGTACGTTTTGGAAATATTCGAGCGAATTGTCAGAACGAATTTCAGACATATACCAATCAGAAGTTGGTTTGCCTAACAGGTCGTTGTAAACAGCAACTGTTGCTTGTTCAAACTGTGCTTCATTTTTATAATAGTCGTTTGACGTATTTTTAGTGGCGGGCGTAATTTCGAGCAAGTCTTCGCTACATGAAGACAGCATCGTTAAAGCCCATATGCCGATAAGACCGAACGTATATTTGAGAAATTTCATTGTTTTTTGAATTAAAGTTTTTTGAATTAGGATACAGTCTTTTGAATTAGGATTTTTTGGATTTCAAATTTTAAGATTTACCCCCCTCAGTAAAATGAAGAGATTTAGGTCATGAAGCCTAAAAAAAATCCATAAAATTTCCGATTCAAAGCCTTAAAAAGTTACATTCACACCCAACGAATAAGTACGGGCTTGTGGATAGCCACCGTAATCACCACCTGCGTCGTTCGCTGCCTCAGGTGTCAAACCACCAAAGTATTTGTGCCAGATATAAGCATTTTCAAGAGAGAGATACAATCTTGCTTTGTCCAAACCTTTGATTTTAGGCAAATTGTAACCCAAAGTGATATTTTTGACACGCAAATAGTCAGAGCTGTATAACCAACGTGTATCAAAGAAACCGCCTGTTGTTGCGGTTTGACTTGGCACCCAACCGTTGCCTGGTTTGTCAACGGATTGGAAACGGTCTTTCCAAATAGAGAGTTTATTGTACAAATAACCCATGCCCGGACGGTCAATCGAACGTCCAATCATCGAATAAACACTACCACCTGTTTGAGCAAAAGCGACAATACGCAAATCGAAACGACCATAAGTCAAGTCATTCGTCAAGCCATAAGTCAAATCAGGAGAAGGGTTACCAACAATTGAACGGTCTGCGACAGTGATAATACCATCGCCATTGACATCAGCATACCGTGAATCACCGACTTTCATGGTTGACATTTTTGGATATTTCGCCAAATCTTCAGCCGTCATAAATACGCCAATGTGTTGATACAACATCATAGAGTTGATAGGTGCGCCGACTTGAATGACGTTTGTCAAGTTGCTAAAACCTTGTGGAATCGGTGTATTGTCAAAGCCAAGACGCAAAACCGTGTTCTTATTGTAAGAAACATTGAAGTTTGTCCGCCAAGTGAAGTCTTTTCTAACAATATTACGTGTCGTTAAAGCAAACTCAACACCTTTGTTCTCAACATCGCCGATGTTTTGCCAGCTTGTCGTAAAGCCTGTAATAGAAGAAACAGGTGCACGCAACAGTAAGTCAGTCGTCTTACGATTGTAAAGATCGAGCGATGCAAGGACACGATTTTTGAACAAACCAAAGTCCAAACCGAAGTTGTAGCTGCTCGTTTGTTCCCAACCCAAATCAAGGTTTTCAATCGTCACAGGGCTGTATCCATTGGCAGAAATATTGTTGACAGGATAGTTTTGCGTACCCAACAAAGAGAATTGTGCATTGTCAGGAATACGGTTGTTACCCGTTACACCCCAACTGGCACGTAGTTTTAAGTCACTAACGATTTTGCTGTTTCTCAAGAAAGATTCGTCAGAAATACGCCATGCTGCTGAAAACGCAGGAAATACACCCCAACGGTTGTTACCACCGAATTTTGAAGAACCGTCACGACGAATAGAACCTGACAAAATGTATCTGCCTTTGTAATCATAACTCGCACGACCGAAGTAAGAAATCAAAGCCGTTGCGCCAGAGTTGATGTTTGAGGTTGTTGATACAACCGCACCTTGATTGAAGATGTATGACCAGTCATTCGGGAAGCCAGAAGCACCTTGGAAACTCGTTTCAAAGCTTGTTTGCTCTACTGAATAACCTGCGAGTAAATCTAAATTGTGGTCTTTGTTAAACGACTTTTTGTATTGCAAAATGCTTTGGAACAAATAACGATTCGTCAAACTTTGGTTGCGTTGGGACGTTGTAACTGCACCTTCTACGATTGTTGCCCAATCGCGTTGTGCACTTGTCGGTACGAAACGTTGGTCAAAATAATTGTTATTGTCCATTGCACCCATCAATTGCAATTGCAAACCAGGAATTATGTCAACGTGCAAATATGTACTGCTGTTTAACCGGCTACGCTTAACAGCGTATTCCGTTCTTTCCATCGTCGAAATCGGATTGAAATAACGACCCGACCAAGCATAAGATCCATAAGGCATTGCACCCGTGTATTTTCCAGCGTCTTTATCAACCACAGGCGGCATTTGGATAACGACCATTGCTGTATTGTCTTTGCCGTCCACACGACCTGCATCCGACCATTCTACTGAGGGGGCTAATGTCAAACCGAATTTGATACGATTGTTTATTTTTGCTTCAAAGTTGGCACGTAAAGTGGCTCTTTTGACGTTGGTGGCAATCGCAATACCATCTTGGTCAAGATAAGAAGCATTGATATTGTAAGTCAAATCGTCTGTACCACCCGTTGCGCCCAGTTGGTAGTATTTCATCATGGCATTCTTGAAAAACTCTTTTTGCCAATCCACATAAGCCAAACTGTCTTGTCCATACGCCCATTTTGGGTCATACATATAGGTCGCATTAGGCGCAGCACCCGCTGCTATAGCTAATTCTGTCGCTCTAAAACTCATTGAATCATCAGCCGTATAAGGCTTCTTTAAACTCACACCACGCGCGACCCAAGCCTCGTCAATACCATCTTTACGCATCTGAATCCATTCTTCGGGATTCATAATCGGCAAACGGCTTTCGACTTGTTGCAAACCAACATAACTGCTAAACGACAATTTCGGCTTACCTTTTTTACCTTTTTTAGTTGTTATCAATACAACACCATTTGAGCCACGTGACCCGTAAATAGCTGCCGCCGAAGCATCTTTTAATACGTCAAGGCTTTGAACATCACTGGCATTGATACCGCGCAAATTATCAACAGGCACACCGTCAACAACATACAAAGGTTCGTTCGATGCATTGATAGAGCCTGTACCCCGCACACGTATTTGCAATTCTGCACCTGGTTCGCCTGAGGTCGTTTGTGCATAAACACCTGCCATTGTACCCGACAAAGCATTTTCAATACGGTTAATCGGACGCTCTTCAAGATCTTCTGCCGTGATACTTGATACAGAATTGGCAATATTGCCCCGTTTTGCTGTACCATAACCGACCACAATAGCTTCTTCAAGCATGCCCGCCTCTGCTTCAAGTGTAATTTTTAAAGCTGCTGAACTATTGAAGTTTACTTCATGCGATTTATAACCCACAAACGAAAAAACCAATGTGCCAGTCTTTGTAGCCGTTTTTAATTCAAAAACACCGTTTTCATCTGTGATTGTACCGGATGTTGTGCCTTTTATAACGACACTCACACCGAGCAATGTCTCACCTGTATTTGAGATAACTTGACCTGTAATGACGACATCAGCCAGATTTGTTGGGCTATTCGTCGCGCTTACTTGCTGAAATACCAACAAAAGCGGCAGAACCACTTGCAGTAATTTAATTTTCATTTCCAAAAGTGAGTTTAGTTGAAAAAATAGATTTATAATATGATTAAGTAGTTGTGTCGAATTCACACATTCTTTTATAGTGGATAATGGATAATATTTAGAAATTATCCATTATCCACTAACTAAAAAGTCTTCGCGCATGGGAGAAAATACATCAATCAGCAAGCCATCTTCCAAACAGACTGCCCCGTGTACCACATCGGCAGGAACAAAATAGGCATCGCCCCCCCTCAGTATTTTGGTCTCGTCGCCAATCGTAATCTCAAATGAACCGCTTGCGACATAGCTGATTTGTAAATGCGGATGATGATGTGCCGCGCCAACCCGACCTTTCTTGAAGTCAACCTTAACGAGCATCAACTGCTCATTATAAGCCATGACTTTCCTGCGGATACCATCTTCGACAGTTTCCCAAGTTATTTCATCATCAGTGATTAAGGTTTTTCCTAAAAGGTCAGTAAGTGTCATTGGTCATCAAAAAGTGTAAGTAAAAAGCTAAAAGCACAAGCCATTTTTTCTTTGAAAAATAGGATGAATACCTTATTTTGTTTTTCATTATTGAATAATAGCACAATGATATTTTAATTATGAGAATAATACGCTATCTTTTTTGATTTTACTTTTATACTTTATGGTCGGGAACGTTTCCGTTTTTTTAGAAGAGAATATTTGCATCTTACAGTTTTTTTACAGTATAATAGCAGAAACGCAAAAGGTAGGATAATGCATCTAATTCAATTGCCATCAGGCTTCACCACAGGCACCATTGCACCCATCGGAAAATTAAACTTTTCAGAAGGCATGGGTACTGAGGGGTCGAACTTGGGCAGATTTTGAAGAGACTTCGCCAACTCTGGCACATTCAGCCGAATGCCTTCCATCATGCATTGTGCTAATAAATAAGCCCCATAATTTGAAAAATGTGTATCATCCGCAATCGCTTTGTCTTGATTAGGAAAGGTATGGGCGGGTACATGGACAAAAGCCTTTTTCGCATTTTCTGCACCCAAGGCTTCCCACAGTATTTTGCTCATAGCATTGAGGTCAATCAAAGGCACATTTTCAGAAACAGCCGTTTGGCGCATAGCTTCGGGGAAATCGCCGAGCGTATTGATGATGTGTCCCAACGTATCAAAGCTGCGGCGGTGCATCGAAGTGACCAAAACTGGTTTACCGCCCTTCTTACGTGCTTCGCTGATGAAGTGTTTCAACAAGTCTTTGTATCCCACAAACGGGTCTAAGTCCTTTTGTTTCTGGTCATTGTGTGCAAACTCAATAAATAGAAAATCCCCCGACTTCATCAAACTCAACACTTTCTCTAACCGTTTTTCAGTCATAAAACTCCGCAGCGTTTCACCCGATTCGGCATGATTGGCAATGGAAATACTGAGGGGGGTAAAAAAACGCGGAATCATCTGTCCCCATGCCGCAAATGGCTCTATGTATTGGTCAACGACGGTTGAATTTCCAGCTAAAAAAACAGTCGTCGCTTGTGTATTGGGTATGATTTCAATGCCAGCAATTTTGGGCATATCGTCGCAAAATTCAAAGGTCAAGTAGTTGTCCCAATGTAAATAGTTGTATTCACGCGGTTTGAGCTTTACAGAATCTTTACCTTTAATTGCAGCATTGCGGACATTGACCGTAAAGGTTTGTTCTATTATTTTGCCCTTCTTTGTTTCTACTTTTTCAAGCATCAAGCGGCGATTTTCTACTTTAACGGTCGTTAAAGACGTGCCTTTTTTATCCCCAAACAGTATTTTGACATCATAATTCCCTTCGGGCAAATCCACGGAAAAGTAAAACGGTTTGGCAGACGTTATATAATGAGAACCCAATGCTGGTTTGCGCTTATTCCGTTCAATAGCGTGTATGGGCGCGGCAGAAGGCAAAAACCCAAAGCCCTGTTTTGCGGTAAATGTGGTCGTATTCGTCACACCGACATAGCCAATGGCAGCTTTATCGGTACCAAAATCGAATTTAAGAGCTATTGTTTGGGCAACTATAGTCTTCAAAGTTGAACCAAACACAAAAAGAAGTAGGAATAGGAAAGATTGTTTTGTCATAAGTGCTATTTTTTGTCAAAATTATAAAACCATTTTGTAATCACAGCTCTCTTAAACGGTAACGTTTCCGTTAATTTCAATAAGACAATATATTAAATCCCCCTCTCTTAAGGAATGCCTTTGGCATCAGTATTTTTGGGATTTCATCTAAATATACATACACCTTTTAAATTAAACAGTAATTTGCCCTCTAGTATGAATAAAGGCTTAGGCTATCTAAATTTAGTATTTTCATCAAACATATTTTACTTTTAGGCATGAAACACAACTCCTTTTTTACTCATCTCGAATGTACGGAATGTCTCCGTTCTTTCAGCAAAAAAGACATTCAAACATACTGCCCCGATTGTTCAGCTCCTTTAACAGCCATTTACGACCTTTCCAAAAGGCTTGACAAATCTGTTCTCACTGACCGACCAAAAACGATGTGGCGTTATCACGAAATGTTACCCGTTGAAGACGCGGCAAACATCGTTTCGTTGGGCGAAGGTTTTACGCCGATGTTACCGATGAATAATTTGGGCAAACAATTAGGTCTGCCCAACCTGTTTTTCAAAGATGAATCGGGCAATCCAACGGCATCATTTAAAGCACGCGGTTTGTGTATGGCTGTTTCAAAAGCCAAAGAATATGGTATTACCAAGGTTGCCTTACCAACGGCGGGCAATGCAGGCAGTGCCATGAGTGCTTACGCAGCCAAAGCACAAATGGAAGCGCATGTGTTTATGCCGAAAGCGACCCCCTCAGTATTTAAGTTGGATTGTACGTTTTTTGGGGCAACGGTTACTTTGGTAGATGGCTCTATCCGAGATGCTGGGAAGGCGATGGCGCAGCAAAATGCGGATAAACAATGGTTCGATGTCTCCACTTTGAAAGAACCTTACCGCGTTGAAGGCAAAAAAACGATGGGTTATGAGATTGCCGAACAATGCAACTGGCAATTGCCCGATGTCATTGTCTATCCCGCAGGTGGCGGCACGGGTTTGATTGGTATTTGGAAAGCCTTTGCAGAGATGAAAACATTAGGCTGGATTTCTCATATTCCGACGCGCATGGTGTGCGTGCAAGTGACAGGCTGTTCGCCCATCGTTGATGCTTTTGAACAAGGTTTAACGGTTGGATTGTCCGTCGAAAATCCTGACGAAACCATCGCCAACGGTTTGCGCGTCCCTGCCCCTTTTGGTGACAAATGGATGTTGCGCGTGTTGAAAGAAAGTAACGGCACAGCTATCCGCATCAACGATGCCGAAATGCTTGAAGGCATCCATGAAGTCGCGCATACTGAGGGGGTATTCCTTGCACCCGAGGGCGCAGCAACTTGGATGGCATTGAAAAAACTGCTCGCTGATGGTTGGATTAACGCCTCTGAAACGGTGGTTCTGATTAATACAGGGTCGGCTTATAAGTATATTGAGAATTTAGGTTAAAGCCGTTTCGGTTCTAAAAATAGTCGTCGAAGTTTTAAAAACTTCGACGACTTTGGAAACGAAAACAGCATCAATACTCAAAAGTATAGTCACCCGACCCAATATCGAACTTGACCAACAGCCCTTCGGTTCTCAAATTCTGCATCGTTGACTTATCCGTCGCAGATTTACCCCCCTCAGTAATATTGTTCATTTGCACATTCTTCAAAGTAATTGTCGCCGTTGTATTGGCAGGAATACGGACGTGCAAAGTTGTTTTACCATTCTTGCGTTCCCAACCCGATTCGATTTTACCGTATTCACTATCAAAATACGCTTTAGCATAGCTCAATTTATCCGTTGGTTGTGGCTGTATTAATATGTGTTTATAGCCCGCTTTACCAATTTCAATGCCCGCCGTGACCCGATACAACCAATCGCCAATCGCACCATAGGCATAATGGTTAAACGAATTCATTCCATCGGATTGAAAAGTGCTGTCCGTTTTCATGCCGTCCCAACGTTCCCAAATCGTCGTCGCACCATGTTTGACGGGGTACAACCATGAGGGATAAGTTTGTTGAAACAACAAATCATAAGCGACATCGGCGCGCCCATTATCTGACAAAACATGGCATAAATAAGGCGTACCTAAAAAGC
>JAYTUR010000146.1:0-10168 GCA_043744475.1 Saprospiraceae bacterium
CGATCTGAAGAAATAGTGTGTCCAAAATACACTAAGCCTGTCTTTATCTCGTTGTCTTTGCAGGTCTAAAATCAAATTTAGACTTGAAACATGCCACACGAGATACCACAAAATCACCCAATTGTATCTTTAAAAAATCTTCAAAAACAACACCTTATTTATAACAGAATTTTTTTAATCATTAATTTTTAAACAAAATGGCTACTAAAAAAACAGCAGCACCAAAAACAGAAACAGCAACTCCCGCACCCACAGCAGCAAAAGCTCCTAAGAAAGCAGCGGCGAAAACTGTAACAACTACTGAAGTAGAAGCAAAAAAAGCACCTAAAAAAGCGGAAAATAAAATAGCTTCTACTACAAAAGTAACTTTCACTTTACCTAAAGAAGCCGTACAAACAGCTGAAACGGTGGCAGTAATTGGTGAATTTAACAACTGGAATATTGTTGATGGCATCGCTTTGAAAAAACAAAAAGATGGTTCTTTCAGCGCAACAATAGAACTGGAAGCAGGTAAAGAATACCAATACCGTTTCCTTATCAATGGTGAGGTTTGGGAAAATGCTTGGAATGCACCTAAATATGTTGAAACGTCTTTCGGTGTTTTCAACTCGGTTGTTTTAGCATAAAACGTACAAGGACAAAGGATTTTAAGATGTTGGGTACTTAGGTAAGATATTTTGTATAAAATCTTATTTTCTATAGCCTTATGTCTTAAAATCTTTTGTTATTTATAGCTTAATTTTTTTTATCCTATCCATTTCGCGCTTATTCTCGCGGTCTTTAATGCTTTCGCGTTTGTCATAAGACTTTTTGCCTTGCGCTAAACTAATTTCAAGTTTTGCAATGCCGCGCTCATTGAAATAAATGCGATACGGCACTATCGTCAAACCCTTCTCAGCAACTCTACGGATTAAAACTTTTATCTCAGCATTGCGCAACAACAATTTCCTAAGTCTGCGGGCTTCATGGTTGTAAATCGTTCCATTAGCATATTCTGCAATGTACATACTCTTGACGTACAATTCGTCCTTGATGAAATAGCAAAAAGCATCGTTTAAGTTAGCCATACCTTCGCGCAAAGCCTTCACCTCCGTACCATTCAGTATCAGACCCGCCTCATATTTTTTGAGAAAAGCAAACTCGTGTTCCGCCTTGCGGTTGACGATTTGTGGACTCTTAAATCTTTTATTTTTATCTGCCATTTTTCTTTATAACCATTTTTTCCAACGAAAAAAAATCAGCTGCGAAATAGCAAGCAATACCATAGCACCCCACATTAAAAAATAAGCATGCGGGAAATGTAATTCAGGCAATACATCAAAGTTAGTTCCATACACCCCAACAATAAAAGTGGGTGGAATGAAAATAACAGAAATTACTGTCAACACTTTAAAGATATGATTTGTTTGATTCGTTTGTTCTGAATTAAATAAATCATTCATGTTATTGAGCATATCTCTTTGGTTCTCAACCGTTTCGATAACACGAACGACATGGTCATACAAGTCTCTGATATAAACCTGATTTGACGGGTCAATAAATTCGCCTTGCTCGCGCGAAAAGCGACTCACGACATCACGAAGCGGCAAAGCGGCGCGTCTGATTTCTGTCAGTTGACGTTTTAGTCTATAAATATCACTTCTTACTGAGGGGGTAAAATTAGTCAAAATCTGAATTTCAATCGTTGCTATCTCATCTTCAAGTTCTTCTAATACATTAATATAACCGTCAACGATGTAATCCAACAAAGTATAAGCTAAAAAATCGGCACTCTTATGCTTGATTTTCCCAAATCCACGCTGCAAACGTTCCCGAATGGGAAAAAAAAGGTCGTCTATATCTTCCTGAAAAGTCAATAACACATCCTTTTCGAGATAAAATGAGACTTGTTCCGTCACAGAATTCCCAATCCGTTTGTCATACCGTAACGCATGAATGATAATGAAGATACCGTTTACGTAATCCTCCCATTTTGCGCGTTGCGTTGTATTCAAAATATCTTCAATCGCCAAAGGATGCACCTCGAAAATCTGACCAATGCGCTGTATCAGCGATTCATCATTCAGCCCTCTGATATCGTACCAAGTCACTTTTCCTTCGGTCGGAAGCGGGCAATCCCATTCCTTTAAGATTTTTTCTTCATAAGTCGCTTTATTGTATTGAACAATAATCACTAGTGATTGCTCAACTTCAGCTTGACCAGTATAAACTGCCGTTTCAGGTGGCAAACCCGCTTTGGTTAATTTATTTTTCTTCTTTTTTGACATCAAGTTTTATTTGATACCTTCTACAATAACAGAAATGCCGACTTTATTCAAAATAATTTTATCTATGATTCTAAATATAGGCACAAGCATATTATAAATCCGCATTTGTCCTACGGGTATTGTTTTCTTTTTCAAAACATTCCCTGAAAACCACCAGCCAGCAATAGCTGCAAAGTTAAAATATTGATTGTGAACTATTTGGAAATTATTTTTCTTAAATAGCGCTTTTAATGACCCCTCAGTATAACGACGATAATGTTCCAAAGATTGGTCAAATTCATTGAATAAGGCTTGATAAGCCGGTACTAAAATCAATAAACGACCGCCTTTGCGCAGCAGTTTTTTAGCATTGGCTATCGCCAAAAAATCATCTTCAATGTGTTCCACAACATTCAAAGCAAAAACACCGTCAAAACTACCCAATAAATCGCAATATTCTTGTTCGAAATTGGGGTGCACTAAGTCTAATTCACGAACACCTTCGCATGTCGGCTCGTCTTCAAATTTTTGTCTTAAATATTGACAATAATTATCCCGTATATCCGACAACATGAGATTTCGTCCATCATTCAAATATTGTTCGCTGATATTTCCAATACCAGAACCAATTTCAAGTATTCGACCCTTCAAACGGCGGCTTGTCACTTTGTACATCCATTCATTGAAAAGTGGCGCATTGGAAATCGCCTCAAGCGTTGCCATGCCTTCTATATCTAACTCTTTGAAAACAAATGTATTATTCATCTTATAAAAATAAATTCACGGATTAAATGTTATAAATTTTTGTGCTATTATCATGCGGACTTATGCCCAGATATTAAACTTTAAAATGCACCAAATTGCGCGAAAGCCATCACGCCAACCTATTTTTTTACCTTCCGCATAGGAGCGACCATAATAAGAAATGCCCACTTCATAAATCCGAACACCTTTAATTTTAGAGATTTTGGCAGTCACTTCGGGTTCAAAACCAAACCGCTTCTCCGTCAAATTCATGGACTGAATTATCTCACGACGAAACAATTTATAACATGTTTCCATATCCGTTAGATTCAAATTGGTAAACATATTGGAAAGAGATGTCAGGGCTTTATTGCCAATAGAGTGCCAAAAGAACAAAATGCGATGTGGTTGTCCGCCTATAAAACGTGAACCAAAGACGACATCAGCAAAACCATCAAGCATCGGTTTTAACAATAAATTGTATTCAGCAGGGTCATATTCAAGGTCTGCATCTTGAATAATCAGAAAATCTCCTGTTGCTTCTTTAATACCTGTATGTAAGGCTGCGCCTTTACCTTGGTTATAGTTATGCTTAAAATAACGAATTTCAAGTTCAAGATGTGCTTTTTGATATCTCAGAATAACTCCCTCAGTATCATCACTTGAAAAATCATTCGTGATAATAAGCTCTTTTTTAATACCGTCAATCAGTTCAACAGCTCGAATTCGGTCGAGAATGCCTTGAATTGTTCGTTCTTCATTGTAGGCAGGCATAATAATAGAAAGCTTTTTTTGCATAAAGTCGTGTTTTCATTAAAAAATAGACGCAAAAATAGCTTAAAAAAACAGCCACACATACAAAGGCGTGTTTTTTCTAACATATAAAAAAAAACCACCCATCAAGAGAAGGGTGGTTCGTAGAAAAAACAAACTATGAGAAAACAATCTTTATCATACACCAACGATGGTATGTGAGCATATCAATTAATCTCATTAATATTTTTATGAAGCCCAAAGTCAACATCACCTTTTATGACAAGCATAAAACTGCGAAGTTGAAATGAAATGATTTCAGACAAGTTTTTGTCAATAACCATCAAGAGTAAATGTCACATTCAATTCTTTTTCAATTTTAAAAAGAATGTCTCTTGTTGGCACTACTTGCCCTTTTTCAATCTTCTCAATATTCATTTTAGTCAGACCTACGCGATCCGATAAATCCTTTTGAGAAAGATGATTTTCCATGCGAGCTAACTTTATTTGTTCGCTAATTGGAAAGAGAAGGGTTTCAACTCCATTTTTACTATTCTCTACATCTTGAGACGATGGAGTAGGACTATAATGAAGGAAACCTGCTAAAATAAGTAAAAGTACACAAGTTAATGCGAATTTTGACATAGCACACTGATTTAGAAAAGTGGGGGAATATGAATTGTGAGGAAAAAGCGAATTAGTATATTTATAATTTATAAATCATCCAATTTGAACAATTCATAACGTTCGATTATAGAAATCAGTTTTTTATCATAGTTTTTATCCGTTGCGTAGCCAAAATCTCTTAAACCTTTAGCCCATACATGATAATTTTTGCCATATTTTAATAAATCTCTGTAACGATATTTCATCAAAAACTGACTGTGTTCTCTCCAAGAGTCCGTCGCATTTGCAAATTTTCGGAAGAAATCCTTATGGTGATCGTCCGTAAAATTGCTACAATGCCCCTCTGGACATGATTTAGAAAAACACTTAATTCCGAAATGGTTGTTATTCCGTGCAGCTAAAACACTCGTGCCTGACCGGCTTTCAATTATGGCTTGTGCCATCGTAATACTCGCCGGTATTCCGAATTTGTCCATTTCTGCTACTGCTACTTTGGAATAACGCTCGATATATGCTTTGACACCTTGCACTTTAAGTTCCTCTGGTGCTGCTGGTGCAAGATTGAATGATAAGCCGCTACCGATTGATACTGAAGTTGTGTTGTAGTCCGTTTCCTGTACATGCTTGCCGTGTTGTGTTTTCTCTTTCGCATTGTTAGTAGATGCAAAAATACCCTTTTCTGAATTAAAAACAAGTCCATCGTTGAAAATGAGTAACATAATTATTCCCAATATAAATACTTTAAGTAATGCTCTACCGCCAATTTTATTTAGCATACCAAAAGTTAAGTAGTCCCCACGGTTCTCAACCGCAGCCAACAAGCGATGCCAGCCTTTCACAATGCGTTGTACCATTTCGGCAAAAGATTCCATAGTTTCCGTCTGATTTGATACATTAGAATCATGTCGAATCAAATCTTCCATTGTATCCTTTTTTTTGAAAACTACACGAAGATTATGGTTTTCTCCACCATTTGCGGGGACGTTTGTTAAATCAAAATCTTTCATTTTTTATTATGTTTTTGAAAACGTTTTGTATTTTTACGAAAAGATGTTGAATGTTTATGTTTATAGCGCTTCAAATACAGTGTAAATTTAAAACAAAAATACATTATAAAACAAATAGTTTTTAGTTTATTTAAAACATTTTTTTTCAACACATTTATGTTTTCCTGTGGATAAGTGCGTCTGTATTACTACCATTAAATCAACTTTTTGTTTTAATATATTGACATTCATTTTATTACAAAACATTAAATAATAAACTGTATTTAAAAATCGTCTTTTCTCATCCTTAAAATTTCAAAAAATCATGGGCGAATTTGCTGACAGTATCGTCAATAAACGTTTCAAAATTGTTTACAATGAGCTTGAAAAAACAAACAAAATCAAAGGCAAGTCTGATATTGCTTCCAAATTGGGCACATACAATCATGTCGTCAACTCCATTCTAAAAGGTGACCGAAACATCACAGTCGAACAACTCCATAAATTATTTGAACTCTACGGCATCAGTGCCAATTTTGTTTTCGGATTCTCCGACGATATTTATTTACCCGGCTACGATACCGTTGCAACACTGCCAAAATCTGAGCGACAATTCGGTTTAAACGGTCGGCAAAATATCGTCTTGCTGCCCAATCGGGCTTTAGCGGGTTACGCTACGGCTACCGACACCCCTCAGTACTTAACTGATTTTCCACGTTTTTCCATACCAAATATGGAAGGAAATTTGATTGCTTTTGAAATAAGTGGCAATTCAATGGAGCCAACGATTACAAATGGTGATATTGTCGTTTGTGAAGAACTGGAACGTGGTGAACCCATTCGCGACAATCAAGTCTATGTCGTCGTCACCGATGTTGTGGTTGCCAAGCGCATTCAACAAGTTAAAGACGCTTCAAAAGTCCATGCCTTGCGTTTGATTTCTGATAATGAATTCTATAAACCTTATGAAGAGTCTTTAGAAGATGTTAATAAAATACTGCGTGTAAAATGTCGCTTGACTTCTCACGCCATTCAGTAGTACCTTTGCAATAATACCGAAATACCTCATCATCCGTACTTCTTACTTCATCTTGATAAAAAGAGTTCTATGAAAAAAATTATTTTAGTCGCTTTTGCAGTTTGTTTTATGGTAGTTTTAAATGCTCAAACAGCAAAAAAGAAGACCCCCCAGTATAAGGTTTGGGCGACAGCGCCTACAGAACCTCGGCAACCCAATCTTATGAATAAGGTTTTTCCTTTCGAGATTGCGTTGAAAGATACCGCAGGACGGGTTTTTAACAGTGCCGATGTCTTGAAAACGAGCAAAAAACCACTCGTTTTAGTCTTTTGGCTAACAACCTGCGGTCCCTGTTTATTGGAGTTAAGCACCTATAAATCAAAATATGATGATTGGAAAAAGGAAGCTGACTTTCGTATGATTGCAATTTCAACTGACTTCCCGCAAAATGCCGAAAATGTTGTCAAACGCACCAAACAAAGCGAATGGCCATTCGAATCTTATCACGACTATCAAAGGGAATTTGGTATGGTGATGCCGGGCGAATTAAATGGTCTGCCACAAATTTTCATTTTTGATGAAAAAGGCAACATAGTTTATCATCATAAGCGTTTTATCCCAGGTGACGAAGATGAATTATTTGCTAAGATTAAAGAGTTAAACTTAAAGGGGAATAAAAATTAAAACGATTATGCTCGATTTTATTGACATTACAAACATTCTTTTTTTCGATATTGAAACCGCGCCAGGTACTCCTCAGTATAGCGACCTCGACGAGACGTGGCAGGAGCTTTGGCGGCTCAAATCAGCTCAAATACTCAAAAAGTTAAAGGAAGAAGTAACCGAAGAAGATGCCGCACAGGTGTATGAAAAGGCAGGCATCTATGCCGAATTTGGGCAAATTGTCTGCATTTCGGTCGGCATTTTTATCCGAAACAAGGAAACGGGTGATTTAACGGTTCGTTTGAAGTCTTTTGCTTCGACTGATGAAGCCGCATTGCTCAAAGATTTTTCGGAGTTAATGGTTAAACATTATAATAATGCAGACCGTCAGTTTATGTGCGGTCATAATATAAAGGAGTTCGATGTACCTTATATATGTCGGCGATTGTTGGTTCACCAAATGCCTTTTCCAAAAATGTTTGACATCACAGGCAAAAAGCCTTGGGAAACCAAACATTTACTCGATACGATGGACCTTTGGAAATTTGGTGACGGCAAAGCTTATACATCCCTCAAATTACTGGCGGCTACTTTTGGTTTCCCTTCGCCCAAAGACGATATTGACGGCTCGCAAGTCGGACGGATTTTTCACGAAGAAGGTGATGTTGAGCGCATATCGGTTTATTGTGAAAAAGATGTGGTCGCTGTCATGCAACTGATGTTGCGTTACAAACGTATGCCTTTACGCTTAACCATTGATGGTAAAGTCATTACTGAAAGTTAATATTTTAATCAAAAAAAATTTATACACGGATGAAAATCAAACTTTTATTTTTAGTTTTTTTATTTTTTTCAATCGTTGACATATCAGCTCAAGGTTTCGCTTGGGGTGTTAAAGGCGGCTTGACAGCTGCCAATCAAAGTTTCAATGGCGGCAGTTCTTACAATAATGGCTTACTTTTTAAGTATCATGGTGCTTTATACATCGAAAGTGCGCCCGAAGAAGCGACTTCGGTGCTTTATGCACAAGCAGGTTATCACACGCGTGGTCATGCCCGCCGCTATCAACGAGGGGTTTCATACAACTACCAAACAGGGCAATTACAAGAGGTTTCAGGTTTTAAAGAAGAATTCGTGTTCAACAACCTTGCACTCATCGTTGGAGTGAAGCGGCGAGGCGTTTTGAACAACGACAGAGCTTTTTATGCCATTGGTTTGCGTGGAGAATACACATTAAAAACCAATTTGCCCGATGGTGCAAATCTGCCTGGCCTCTTTTCACTGTATTATCCAACAAAGGATTTTGTCAAAAAAATCAATTATGGTTTGACATTAAGCGGTGGCTATGAGTTTCCATTTTCTGATTTAATCGGTGGTTTCGCCGAATTAAGCATTCATCCCGACATATCCCGTCAGTATTTCCAACCTGCCATCGTCATCAACAGCACCAACCCTTTCACAGGAGAAAGTATCGGCACAATACAAGAACAAAGTATCCGCAATTTGACGTTTGAACTCACTATCGGTTTTCGTTTCCTACGTAAGGTGGTTTACATAGATTAATTTTTTATTCAAAAAGTTTAAAAATGAATCTAAAAAGAGATATTTTCCTATAATTATAGGGTCAACACATAGACTTTTATATCTTTGTGCCGCTTTTTTGCCCCCCCTCAGTAAAGAAGCTTTTTTTTTTAAAAACGAAATTTCTTCTAATAAAAATTCATCATTAGACATGACTGGTTCAAAAATTACGATTAGAAATGGCAAATTGAAAGTGCCAAACGACCCCATTATCCCATTCATTGAAGGCGACGGAACAGGTCCCGATATTTGGCGTTCATCTGTTCGCGTCATTGACGCAGCCGTTGAAAAAGCATACAAAGGCAAAAAGAAAATTGTCTGGGAAGAAGTCTTTGCCGGCGAAAAAGCCTTCAACAAAACAGGTAACTGGTTGCCTGATGAAACCCTTGATATTATTCGTGACCGCCTCATCGCTATCAAAGGACCTTTGACAACACCGATTGGCGGTGGCATTCGCTCTCTCAATGTGGCTTTGCGTCAAATCCTTGATTTATATGTGTGTTTGCGCCCTGTGCGTTGGTTTGAAGGCGTGCCTTCTCCTGTTAAGCAGCCTGAACTCGTGGATATGGTTATTTTCCGCGAAAATACTGAAGACATCTATGCTGGTATCGAGTATGCAGCAGGTTCTGAAGATGCAGCAAAAGTCTTAAAGTTTTTGCAAAAAAACTTCCCTAAAGCTTTCGATAAAATCCGTTTCGGTACGTCTGCAAAAGTTAAAGAATACAACAAGGCAGCCCGTTTGAAAGATGCTTCTAACGATGTTATGGTCGGTTTGGGCATCAAACCTGTCTCAAAACCAGGTACAGAACGCCTTGTTCGCTCTGCCATTGAATATTGTATAACGCATGGTCGCAAGTCTTTGACCATTGTTCACAAAGGCAATATCATGAAATTTACTGAGGGGGGATTCCGTGACTGGTCTTATGCTGTTGTTGAAAAAGAATTTGGTGATAAAGTCTTCACATGGCAGGAATATGACCGTATCAAAGCAGCAAGCGGTGGCGCAGCAGCAGACGCAGCGCAAAAAGACGCTCTAGCAGCTGGTAAAGTATTGGTAAAAGATGCTATTGCTGACATTGCTTTACAACAAGTTTTGACGCGCCCAACTGATTTTGATGTCATTGCAACACTTAACTTGAACGGTGATTATTTGTCTGATGCTTTGGCTGCACAAGTTGGTGGCATAGGTATTGCGCCGGGTGCAAACATCAATTACGTCACAGGTCATGCGATTTTTGAAGCGACACACGGTACTGCACCTAAATATGCGGGTCTTGATGTCGTCAATCCTTCTTCTGTTCTTCTTTCAGCTGTTATGATGCTCGAATATATGGGTTGGGACAAAGCAGGTGAGTTGATTGTAAAAGGTATTGAAAAATCAATCACCGCTAAACGCGTAACTTACGATTTTGAACGCCTAATGGAAGGTGCGACTAAATTGAAATGTTCTGAATTTGGTGATGAAATCATTAAAAACATGTAATTCTGACATGTTTTATACATAGCGATACTTTAAAAATGCCCTGATAACTCAGGGCATTTTTCGTTTA
>JAYTUR010000147.1:0-10167 GCA_043744475.1 Saprospiraceae bacterium
AGAACCCCTCAGTAAAACGGTGATTTTGGAGGGTAATTACCGTATTGGTTTTGCGGATAACTATGCCAATCGAGATGTTTTCAATATTAAAAATGGTGAAATCCTTTCTCTCAACACTGATTTGAGTAATCTCTACAACAATACCTTTATGTATCAGCGTGTGGGTACTAATTTGCGGGTGTTGGGTGGTGAAAAATATAATTTTTCGACAGGTTTGCAATTTCAAAACTCTATTTTGAAAGGGGAATTCATTACCCGCAAGGATAATTTGCAACAAACTTTTCAGTATTGGCTGCCTAATGTGCGTTGGGATTACAATTTCTCGAAGCAACAGCGTTTAAATTTTACTTACGAGACAGATGTCAACGAGCCATCTATTGATCAATTGCAACCCGTTCGGGATAACAACGACCCGTTGAACCTTTACATCGGTAATAAGGATTTAAGACCAGAATATGCCAATCGTTTGCGGTTGCGTTACACGAATGTCAATAAAAAAACGCTGACTTATTTCAACGCCAACCTTAATGGTACATACACAATCCATAAAATCGCCAACATGATGACTATTGATACGCTTTTTAGGCGTATTACGCAGCCCGTCAACACACCTTCGGCGTATCAAGGCGATGGTCATGTGTCTTACGGGGTGCGTGTTTGGCATCAACGCTTGAGAATGAATGTGTCGTCGAGCGGTTCGGTGGCGCACGGCACGAGTTTTATTAATGGCGTGGAGAATATCAACGATCGTTACGATATTTCGTCCAGTTTTCGGACGGAATTCCAAATGCCAGATACCTTTGAGTTGAGTTTAAAGGCAGTTGTGCGCTATTCAAAGACGGATTATTCGTTCCAAAAGAACTTTTCGCAATGGTATTGGACGTATAATTACGAAGCGGATATGACGATTGGACTACCCCTCAGTATGCGACTCAATACAACGTTTGATTACACCATTTTGTCGGGCAAAACATTTGGCACTACGCCCGGTATTCCGCTTTTAAGCATGGCTTTGACCAAATTTTTTGATAAAAAACGCACAATGGAGCTGCGTTTGACGGTTGTGGACGTGTTAAATCGCAACACGGGCATTAATCGCACCGCCGACGGCAACTATATTCAAGAAGAAGTCATACGTTCTTTGGGTCGTTATGGTCTTTTAACTTTTACTTATTCATTAAATGCGAAGATGAAAGGTGGAAAGGGTAGTGGTAAAGGAGAAAAACGACGCAATGAATAGGATTTTAGGTAGCATTTACGTTAATTTGAACTTGCAATTTTTAAATTAAAATCATAAAAACATGTTTACAATCTATCAAATCAAAGAAGCCCACGCGAAAGTAAAGAGTGGCGCAGATTTTCCACAATATATTCAAGACCTCATTCAGTTAGGTGTGACCGCTTATGATACTTTTGTGCGTGATGGGCACAGTATGTATTTCGGAAAAGAGAATTTTAGCACTGCTTCAGCACCAATTTATGATGCTTTAGCCATTTTTGAAAAAAGTGATGCTGAAAAATTCAAACAATATTTGAAAATGCACCAACAAGGAGAAACAAATTATCCAACTTTTTGCAGTCATGCTGCCGAAACAGGTGTTGAAAAATGGACAGTTGATATGAATGACATGACGTGTACTTATTATGACACACAGGGGCATAAAATGGTCAGTGAAAATATACCTTTGCCTTAGTCAGTTGATGTTATGTTCGGGGAATTTTCAAAATTCCCCGAACATAACATAACATCAACATCCATCCAACAATTTCAATATTCTTTTAGATTTCCAATCTTTTCGCCTAACAGGATTGATCATTAACACATCATCAGGACGACAAAAGGCTGCAAATTCGATAAATTCTAAAGCCAGATGCGGCTTTAAAAATTGCGAATGTCCATAGTTGTGGTTATCGGTTTGAGATTGGGCTATAGCATTTCTGTATTGATTTACGAAATTTTTAAAATTTCGTAAATCTGCGCTCAATACCCAATGATATTTCAAGGTAAAAACAACGGCTCATTAGTGATGCCCCTTCATCCCCTTCAAATAACCGACAATGTCATGCAATTCTGCATCCGTTAAGCCCGTAATCGCTGGCATTGGGCTGTTATTGCGAAACGAAGTCGGCGATTTGGCGAATGCAATGATGTTTTCTTCTGTCCAATAGTCTGTAATATTTTTAGGTGTATTCATTTCAGGACCCATCGTGCCGCCTATTTTATTGACGGCGTGACATTTCATACAATTATTTCGATAAAGCTGAAAACCTTTGACTAATTCGGCGTTGTGATACGGATAAATTGCCGCAAATTCTGTTGCCGATGCTTTCAATCGAATACCAATCAGCCCGTAAGGCCACATATAATCGTGGTCATTGTGTTTAACTTTTGTCCACGTCACATAATAAGGTGTGAATGCGGCAGCAATTGAATCCGCCCACGCCTTTTTTTGCGACAAATCTTTATAAACAATATAACCCATTCGGCTATTCATCACTTTTGCAATGTCCATCACGGGTTTATAACCGTCTTTACATTCAAAAACCACCAATGCGCCCGTCGTATCGAAACTATTTGCCGACACCATCGAGTCAATAAAATCTTTGAGATTGATGCCCATAAATGTTTTGGCTGTTTTAAAAAAACCATCGTCCATAACCGCCACGGTTTCTGCTCTTTTCGGATGCGTTTTGAGTTCTTTTTCCAAATCAATATAAAGTTCTGGACTTTGCGCCGTGGTATCTGCGGCTTTGGCAGCTGTAATAGCATTTGCAGAAGTGGTATTTGCGTTCGAATTACAAGCATTTAGGCAAAATATTAGACCTATTAAGCCTAAAATAACTGTTATTGAAAATGAAAAAGCAGTATTGCTGGTTTGTTTGGACATCGTTTGTGGTGAATTTTTATTACGTTTATGTTTAAAGGGCTTTCGTATAAAAATAGAATACGGCTACTCACTGTTTTTTGCTTTGCAAAAAAGACGTGCGTCAAAAAAATCTATCAGAGTGAAGTTCATTTTCAAGGAAAAATCAGAGATTTTTCCTTGAAAATGAGCTTCACTCTAAAAAAAACTTCTATGAACGCTTTTCGAGCGTAGCGAGAAACAGTGAATAGCTGTATTCTATTTTTATATGAAAGCCCTTTTATCGAATATAAACAATCTAATCATTCTAATTTTCAAATCTCTAAAAGCCTTTTACGTTATGAAAAAATTTGAACAAGTCATTCAAAAGGAGTTTATGATGCGCAAAGATGGCATTGACGGCGCATTTAACATCGAAATGCCCGCCCTTGTGTCTGTCAAAGGAGAACCTTCTTTGATGATGCAAGTCATAAAAGTCATGCCACAGGGCAGTAAGCAAAACTTTTTCTACACCCAAGAGTATCCCAAAATTCAAATTGTCCTCCATTTTACTGAGGGGAATATTCACGGCGATTTGACGACATTGATGAGAGACGACCAACATGTGTCTGTGCCTTTGGTCGTGTCGCAAGATGGTGGTATTTACAGATTGTTCAGTCCTGATTATTGGGCATTCAATATCGGGCCCAATGCCATTCAAGACCATACAGAAGTAAGCCGCAAAAGTGTCGCCATCGAACTCTCAAACTATGGACCATTACGCCTAAAAGGTAATGACCTCATCAATGGCAACGACGATGTGTATTGTTCACTCGATGATACGAACCAATATATCAAACTCGATAAACCTTTTGGTAACGATGGTGACAAATACACCTACTTCGCAGCCTTTTCCGATGAACAATATGACTCACTCATCATTCTGTTGCGGTATTTGACCGCTAAATATAATATTCCGCGTGCCTTTTTGCCTGAATCGGTGCGCTATGTACCCACTTCGCAAGCCGTTAATTTCAAAGGCATCGTCTCTCATGTCAACTTCCGAAAAGATAAAATGGATATCGGACCCGCTTTCAATTGGGCACGCGTCATCAAAGGTGTAACAGACCCAACATACACAGCAACGACGACTCGTAGTGCTGGTACTCGTGGCTTAGACGATGATGTTCGCATCTTGACATCGGAAAGAGAACTCGACGGTAAGCAGTTTTATCGCAAACGTAAGACGGATTTCAAAGAAGGCGACGTTGAACCTGTGTTTTAATGAAATACTTAGAAACTGTTTTAAAACTAAAAACATAGAATTACTCACTGTTTTTTGCTTCGCAAAAAACAGTGAGAAGTAGGTTGTAAAACAATTTCTTACACTTATCGGATTCTTTTAAAGAATCCGATAAGGTAAATGTGCCATTTTGGTTTTTTATACTGAGGGGGGTATATTGATAAGGTACACGTTCAGGGAATTTTTGAAATTCCCCGAACGTATGTCCTTCTTCACTACTTATCTTTTTTATACGGGAAATTCTTTGACACATTTCGCATCAATTGTTTTGTCAAACTTTCCGTGCTACTGCCCACCGAACCGCTTGCTTCCCAATCATATTTCCACAATAATTTACCGTCTTTACCATCATGAACCGTTAAAGCTGTCGTAATTTTATTGGTATTACCCCAAACACCAAACAAAAGACCGACTGCAATAGCCGCACCTTCATTCATAGGCTTTTCCATGATGATTTTGCCCGACATCACGGCATCTACGCCTAAAATTTTAGCTATTTCATCTTTGGTTTTAGCCTTCATAGCTTCGTAATTGAGCGAATTTTGTTTCAACAAAGCGTTGGTTTTGTCAACGTCTTGAAAATCAACCGTGTACTTGTCTTTACCCATTTCTTTCAACAGATAAGTGTAAGCATTACCTTGTGCTGAGTAAGCCGTTTTCTCTTCATCGGATTTGATTTGTTCCATAGTCACGCCTTTGGGCAGCTTTTTCGTCGTAATAGTCACATCGAAAGGTAACAAAGCGACCATTTTGTGCGACCGTTTTACTGTATTGAAATTAGAAGCCGTGTAAACTGTTGGGGAACACCCTTGCAACAGGCTCATTAAAAGCACTAAAGTGCTTAATCGGAATAAATTTTTCATAAATGATAATAGATTGTTTAAGAAATGATTGTAAAATATTAATGTAAATTATTTGTAAATATTTACCCCTAACCCCCAAGGGAGTTAGAAGGTAAATAGTTACCAAAAAACACTTAAAATACTATATACTCTAGGTGAAGCATCCTCCGTGCCTATGTGCCAAAAACACCATCAACGCAACAACGTCACATCACCTCTTTGGATAAACGTCTCGCCTTTTTCCGTTTCAATTTCGATATAATACACAAACACATCGGGTTTAAGGGTGCGCCCTTTCATTTTACCGTCCCAAGCGTGGCTTTCTGCATCAATCGGTAAAAAATCATTGGCGACAAAAACCAATTGACCCCAACGGTCAAAGACCTGAAAGGTATGAATCTTTGTGACATCGGAAGCAGGGAAGATGCGAAAAGTCTCATTTTCTCCATCTCCGTTGGGAGAAAAGGCATTGGGGATAAAAGATGTGTAGCAACTTTTGAAAGTAACTGAAGAATTGGTCCACCCTGTTCCACAAGCGTTGTTGATAGTTACAAAATAAAGCCCTGATTTTGTCACAGTTACTGAGGGGGTCGTGTCTCCCGTATTCCACATATATTTTGCACCCGCCCAAGACGCATTCAGGTCAAGATGATTGGTTCTAAAATCAAGACATACGACTGTATCACGGACGAAACGGACATTTGGGGCTTTCATAAACGTTAATTTATAAGACAAATCGGCATAACACTGTCCATTATACGCCAATACTTGATACGTGCCTGTTTTTGTCACATCCAAATAAATTTGAGTAGAGCCATTTGTCCAACGATATTGTGTTGCACCTGCTACATTTGGCACGATGCGATACTGAGGGGTACAAATAGCGGAGTCTAATGCAAGCCCTTGTTTTTTATTAAAAACTCTAATCGAAATAGTATCGCTGACGCGACAATTGCCAAAATTGACGCTCAATGAATAAACACCCTCATCAAAAGCCTTAAATGTGGATTTGGTCGAACCATCTTGCCACCGATAGGTGTAAAGATTATTGACAGGCCCCCTCAGTATTAAGGTGTCTTTGTTGCATAAAATTGTATCTTTACCTAAATCGAGCATCGGACGTGGTAAAAGAATCACCATTGTCGTATCATAACTCACGCATTGCCCATTGCTGACAATCACATTATACATACCGCCCGTTCTGACCGTAATCATAGCCGTTGTGTCGTCATTATTCCAAAAATATCGAATCGCATTGGTTGCTGTGGCATCTAAAATGGCCGAATCGCCTTCACATATCTTAACGGTGTCGGGCAAGGGCAAAGCCGTTGGCGCGCCATTGCTGATGATTGTTAACGTATTATTGCGGCAACCGTTTTGGTCAACAACTGAAACGCTGTATGAACCGGCATTACCCACGGATATTGAACGTGTCGTATCGCCTGTTGACCAAGCATATTGTCTATAATTGGTCTGTTGCACAAATAACGATGTCGGTCTGTTCGGACATATATATGGTGTGCCGCCAAATATCGGGTTTGGCAAAGGAAAAGCCGCCATAAAAACGGTATCTCTCAACGTATCGCCCACCGTATTGATGACGGCAATACTATAAGAACCTGCCCTTGAAACGGTAATACTGCGTGTCGTCTCATTTGTGGACCACAAGTAGCTTGTAAAAACGCTGTCGGTAGTCATAGTCGCTGTTTCATTTGGACAAAAACCTGTTGCGCCGACTATTTTTACAGCCGTTTGACTATTGATTTTTGACAAAAAAACAAGAAAAAAAAGAAAAATGTAGATGAATGATTGCTTCATAATCGGTTTGTGACGTGATTCAAGTTTTATATTTATAAGTCTGATTCCAAAAAAACGCTTTTGATATATATTTATTTTGTGTTAACGCATCAATACGAACGTACTATTGTCATTGCGAACGGAGTGAAGCAATGACGATAGTTCTATAGTATAGACGATTGTTCGTTGGTCAAAGCAGCAAAAGTCTCCATTTACCTTGTTAAGCGGCGAAAATAGCCGCTATATCAAACTTTTAACAAAATTTTGACGTATGAATGAATGACTTTTCATTTATTTAACGTTTAAACAATATGGAATCCCTGAACACTTATACTCTTTTAGGTATTCATATTCAATGTAAAGGGCTTTCCTATAAAAAAAACGTTTTAGGGCTACGCCCTGAAAAAATATTGTTTTTGTCGTTTGCTACCCATATTTTGCACCGCTGGTGCATTTTCACTCGTGTTTTATTGCGCCGTCAGGTGAATCATATTGGTAGCAACGATTATCTAAGGCTATTTTATCGCCCTGTAAGGGCAAAATAGACTTTTATAGGAAAGCCCTTTAGTCAATGTATTAAAACAAACAATTAAAAACATAAATTATGGCATTACCGATTGCGCTTAAAAAAGGATTAAAAGTCACAGGTATAACGCTTGTTGTGCTATTGGCGGCAGTGATAGCAGCTCCGTTTCTATTTAAAGACGCTATTGTCGCAAAAGTAAAAGAAGGCATCAATAAAGAATTGAACGCCAAAGTAGATTTTACTAACGTGGACATCTCATTCTTGCGTCATTTTCCGAAAATATCTGTTCGATTAGAAGGTTTAGATGTCAAAGGTGTGGGTACTTTTGACGGCATAACGCTTCTGCATACTGAGGGGTTGGATTTAGCGCTCAACTTTTGGTCAGTGTGGCGCGGCGGCAATCCTTATGAAGTCAACTCCGTGTATCTCGACAAACCGTTTATCAATGTCGTTGCCTTGAGCGATGGACAAGCGAACTACAATATCACAAAACCAGCCGCCAAAACGCCTGAACCATCGAATTTCAAGCTAAGTTTGTCTTATTATGGCATCAATAAAGGCACTATTATTTATGATGATAGGGCTTTGAACTTCTATATGGGTCTGCGCAATGTTGACCATTCAGGCTCCGGCGAAATGACAGCCGATGTGTATGATTTGAATACAGAAACGGTCAGTGATTCGACAACAATAAGTTATGGTGGCATGACATATTTGAGTAACGCACACGCGGACATCAAAACGATTGTCAATGCCGACATGAAAAACATGAAGTTTACCTTAAAAAATACAAATGCCGTCATCAATGATTTGAAAATGAACCTTGATGGTTGGACACAACTCAAAGGTGATGACATATTGATGGACATGACGTTCAAAGCACCATCCAATAATTTCAAGGACTTTTTAAGTATCATACCTGCGGCTTACACAAAGGATTACAGCAGCATGAAAGCGACGGGTACATTCAATTTTGATGGTTTCGTGAAAGGCACTTACAATTCAGCGGCAAAACCGACCCCTCAGTATCCAGCTTTTAAAATCAATTTAGGCGTTCAAAACGGCACGTTCCAATATCCTTCTTTGCCGATGGGTGGTACTGACATTAATACAAACCTATCCGTTGCATTGCCGAATTCTGACTTTAATAGTTTGCAAGTGGACGTACCGAGTTTCCATATCAAATTGGGTAACAACCCCTTTGATGCTGTTTTTAAACTCAGAACGCCTGTATCAGACCCAGATGTGGATTTGAAAGCCAATGGCACGATTAATTTGGGAGAATTGACAAAGGTATTGCCCATTGAAAGCGTTCAAAATCTATCGGGTATCATCAATGCCAACGTAACGGTTAAGACATTGATGTCCTATATTGAGAAAAAACAGTACGAAAAGATCAATATGAATGGTATTTTAGGTGTGAACAACATGAATGTTCAAGCGAAAGGATACCCCTCAGTATTTATCAACAATTTGGCGATGAATTTCACGCCTAATTCTGTGGATGTAGGGAACTTCACAGCTAAATTGGGCAAGTCTGACATTCAAGCATCAGGCAGTATTGATAATATTTTGGCTTTTTTCTCTACAAATAAGACGATGACAGGTAAGTTAAAATTTGTCTCAAACCTTATAGATGCCAATGAATGGATGACCAGCCCCCCAGCCCCCACAGGGGTGACGACCCCCTCAGTAAAAACGGCTCCCGTTGACAAAGCAGAACGCCCATTCGACCGTTTTGACTTTACATTGGATGGTAAAATCAATAAATTAGTGTATGATAAATACGATATACAGAACGCAGCTGCGTCGGGACATTTTACACCGAACAAGTTTATCATTAATAATTTTCAAACGCAGATTGGTAATTCCGATATTTCGGGCAATGGTACGCTGTTAGGTGCATTTGATTGGATGTTTGACGATAAACTATTAGGTGGTACTATGAATTTAAACGCCAATATGATGGATTTGAATCAATTTATGACCGCAACACCCGCACCTGTTAATTCAAAAACTGTCAATACGGCAACAGAACCGTTCCTTGTACCTAAAAACATAGATGTAGTTGTGAATACCAATATGAAACGTGTCATCTATACCAATATGGATATGACCAATGTTACGGGTAAACTGGTGGTTAAAGATGAAGAAGTGAAGTTTGAAGACGCTTCAGCTAATACTTTGGGTGGTCGCATCAATATAAAAGGTGGATACAATACACAAGACGCAGCCAAACCGAAGTTTAAGTTGGCTTATGATATGAAAGGTATAGACTTCAAACAAGCTTTTAATACATTCAATACGTTTCAAAAACTTGCTCCAATTGGACAATATTTAACGGGTAAGTTCAATACGAACTTAGATATGGGTGGTGTATTGGGCAAAGACCTTATGCCTGACCTTAGTACGCTCAATGCAGCCGGTTTCATTCAAACTTTACAAGGAATTATCAGTGGTTTTAAACCATTGGAAGAGATAGGCAACAAGCTGAATATTGCTGAATTGAAAAACTTCGATTTCAAAGACACCAAAAACTGGTTTGAAATCAAAGATGGTGCTGTAAAGTTGAATGAATTTGATAAAACCATTAAGGACATCAAATTGACGATTGGTGGGACGCATAGTTTGACCAATGAAATGAATTATACCATCAAAACGCGCGTGCCACGTAAGAAATTGGAATCCAATGCTGTCGGTGCGGCGGCGGGTTCAGCTTTCAACGAAATCACAGCACAAGCCGCTAAATATGGTGTGAATATCAAAAACTCTGAATTTGTCAATGTGTTGTTTACCGTAACAGGTTCCATGTTGCAACCAAAGGTTTTGATGAAATTAATGTCTGGCGATGGTCAA
>JAYTUR010000148.1:0-10145 GCA_043744475.1 Saprospiraceae bacterium
TATAATTATGCGTTTGATAATCCTGTGCGGTTTGTTGATCCAGATGGAAATGCGCCTAATGATATTATAGTTTTAAATGCACCAAAAGGAGCAATAGGACTAAGTGGGGAACATGCAGGACACAACGCAGTTTTAATTGGTAGTGATAAACCTGGAGAAGGCTGGACATTTGTTTCAAAAGAAGGTAGAGATAAGTCAGCTTGGTATTCCAACGAACTAACTGGTGGACCATCTTTAACAAAAGAACGACATTTTGATACAAAGGCAGATTATGATAAGTGGCAGAAAAAAGAAGCACCTGAATATACACGAGAAGTTAGATTTGCAACGGACAAGAAAACAGATGAAAAGGCATTAACTAAAGCCAGAGAATCTGCTGGTAGCTGGTATCAAGCTACTCGAAGTAATTGTGCAGACGTACCAAGTGCTGCTCTGATTGCGGCTGGGTTAGATCCAGGAACAGATAAGACTCAACAACCCATAACAGAAATTAAATCTGAATCTCTTAGCCCATTACCTAATCATAGATATGAGCAAACAGTTCAAAATAATAAGGATAAAATTATTGAACAAAAATAATAGACTCGTTAGTTTTTTTGTAGATGCAATAATATTTACTTTTAAACTATCAGATAAAGCATTGATAAGATGTGTATTTGAGGATTTTTTATATTTCTCAAATGTATATAATGTGAAAATTTTTAATGAAAAAATAATAAATAATGAAGGATACTTTTAAAGTATTATGGATGTTATCCATAATTATTTTTAATTTTTTGCTCAAATCATGTGATTTTGAGCAAAAAATAAATCATGTTTCAAAAAACGAACAACAATCAAAACAGAACAATTTATATGTAAATAACATTAGTTTAGTTAAGTTACAATTTCAATCTGAATCAGCGTATGAGCCTTTATCTTTTTTAAGATTTACTGGCTGGTTAGAAAAAGCAAGTACATATCGAGGTGAAAAACTCATAGAAATTGACGATAAATCTTTTAGTGTGATACTTGATTTAGTACTTGATGAAAAATTAGAATTAAACAAGGAGAATTATAATAAGACTTGGAGTATTTATTATAATAGATCTAATAGTGTTGAAAGCATAACATCAAGTGTGAAGACAAGTATAAAAGTAAATTTTAAAGTAGATAAAGATTCAATTTACAAACCAATAGAATTAAAAATTGTAAAATTTAACTCATCGTTTCATCCAAACGATAGAAAAGATATTGGTAGTTTGGTAATAAAGGCAGAATAGTATCTGTTGGCAATAGTGTTGGTTAAATTAACGCACACCCGCCAATCAAAACAACGGCACTGCTGGGTTCGGCATTTTCACCTAAAAGTGTCATATTTTCGCTCATTTTAATCACGAAACATAAAAAACAAAAGAAGTATGCAAAAATACATACTCGCCGCCCTTATGCTGCTGACAGCTTGCATCAGTGAGGCACAAAACAACCGCACCGACACCGTTATGCTGTCGGTCTATAACACAGGCAGTCGCTACCGCTTGATACCTGCCAATTTTGGCAGCCTCACTCCGCGCATCGGGGTGATAGAAACCGCCATCGTTTTGCCCGATTCGAGCGTCAATGTGCCTATTGCACAAGGGCAACGGCTGCCTGACAGCACTATTCGGCGCAAAATGGACGACATCATCCGCAATCCATCTGCCAATCGAGGTACAAACCTCATCAGTGGTCGGCGGACATGCAGCTTGTTGTTTCCACAAAGCGTCAAAGGCAAAATGGTCATCATCGAAACCGACATCGCTTGCGATGATTCCGAGAAGTGTTTGGCTGCCCAAAAAGCAGGGGCATCCGGCATCATCGTCATTTTCCCAACGGAAAATATCAACAGCATCCGCATGAACGGTGGACGCTACAAAAAAGACATCACGATACCGTGTTACAGCATCACCCAAAAAGAAGGTGAAGCCATGCGCGCCCAACTGCCCTCAAAAGTTGCCATAAAACCCACAACGTCCACGACACAAAACAGCATCGCACAACCACCCGTCAGCAACACCATTGCATCCGCATCGGATAAAACCGCCACCACAACCGACAATTCAGAAACCGCCCAAACTGATGCCGCAACCAACAGCCTTATCAAACGCGGTTTCACGGTATCGCCCAACCCCGCCCGCAATCAAGTGAATGTGACTTATCAATTCCCAAACGCCACCGATGCGACGATTGAAGTCAAAACGGCATCTGGACAAGTCATAAACCGTCAATTACTGAGGGGTGTCACCATCGGCAGTTTACCGATTTCGACGGTGGATTATGCGAGTGGGACGTATTTCGTCACTTTGCAATATGGTAAAGAAGTGCAGACGAAGAAACTCATCGTTCGGAAGTGATTCTTACAGAAGGGCAAAAGGTATAAAGGAAAAGCCGATGTTTCGAGAGAGAGCATCGGCTTTTTGTTTGGGCGTACGATAAGAACAACTTAGCAAGGAACGATAATAAATATCAGATACCAGTCCGTATTTTCTGCACATATTCAATGCTCACACTCACGAGAAGGGCTATTTTCTCATTGGAAAAATCAGTATTTGTTATCAAATTTAATGTAAATACTTCTCTTTCCTCAATTTTACCTTCAATTTTACCTTCAATTTTACCTTCATGCCTTGCTGTATCTACAATGGCTTTATTTTCTGAATAAGCGAGTCTGCTTGATTCGTATTGTCTGTATTCTTGAGCTGTCATTTTAGCAATTTTAGCGATTTCAAATCCTTTTTGAAATATGGGTTCGTTTAATATGCGGGGTATTTCGTCAAAGTTTTCTAAGTTTTGTAAAAAATAGAGCCACTTGTCAAAACGCGTTTTGAGTTCGTTCTCTTTTTTATTGAAAATGGGCATTTGTATAAATCTTAAATGCACTTTGAGCTATCAATTATTTTTCACAAAGTCCAAAGCCCGATATTCTGACCAAGTATGTTCGCGGTCATTCGGTATCATAAAACCGCAATGACCGCCAACAATGGGTGTTTCGAGATGTATGAATTTATGATTTTCAGCCAATTGTATCGGCGAACATTCAGGCGTGAGCATAGGGTCATTTTGCGCTTGAACGATAAGGGCGGGAATTTTAAGCTGTGGGATAAAATTAAGTGCAGACCCTTTTTCATAAAAATCATCAATGCTTTGGTAGCCATTGATTCTGACAAAAAAGAGATGTTGCTGTTCCTCCCATGTTTTGGCGCGTTCAACTTCTGCCATATTGAGTAGATTGGGAAACTGTTGCGCTTTAATTTTTACTTTTGGCAAAATGCCTTTTTTAAAATACGCCTTATATATATAGCGTGAGGGCGAGTCCAAAATCGCCGTAGAAGTGCGCATGTCAAGCGGCGAACTGAATGCCACGACCTTTTTTACTGAGGGGTGTTGACTAACGGCTGCAAATTTCAAAGACACGTTGCCGCCCATCGAATAACCAATAAGAACAACTTCATCGTAGTTTTTTTTTGTCAACGCATAATTTAAAACCGACTCGATGTCACCAATTTCACCATGATTGTAAAGACGGAACGCTCGATTCATCTCTCCACTGCACGAACGGCAGTTCCAAGCCAAGACATCAAAACCGTTTTTTGCGAATATTTTAGCAGCACCCAACATATAAGGACGATTTGAACCACCTTCTAAACCATGCGTTAAGAGGACTAATTTACGGCTTTTTGAGTCAATCCAATCCAAATCAAGGAAGTCGTTATCTGATGTTGTGATGCGTTCACGTTCATAAGAAACGCCCAAAACAGAGCGATAAGTGGGTAAAATGGACTGTAAATCGCCATTAAACTGCATAAAAGGAGCTTTTTTGTAACTTGAATGTTTGATATAAGGCATAATGATCGAATGTAAGAAAAACAAAGAAGTTTATCGAAATGATGAAAATAAGAAGTGTGCACCTATTTTAGGTAGGCGCAAAATTACGTTTTGTTTGCATAAAAAATATATTGTTTAGAGGGTATTGCGTAAGTCTGCAGAAGGGGCGTATCTTTGTATCATAATTCAGATGAAATGTCACAGAAATCAAAAAGGGTGACTGACTCAACAAAAAAGCATATTTTACTATCCCCCCCAATTTTAGCAAAAAACGCAAGTTTCAAAATATATCTACGGAATGCCGTAGCATAAATTTAATTTTTAAATGGTTATGAGTATTGCTGTCAAAATCGGGAAGACTTTTTATGTTTTCCTGATTTTAGACGGTTTTTCTCGCAAAAAGGGCAATGGTTGCGAACCGTTGCCCTTTTTTTATGTCTTTTAAGCGTATCTCCAATGTTATCTGAACTTTCTCTAATTTTTATTGTCTTAAAATTTTCACGTTTCTTTAACTTCTATTTTTGTTCAAAAAACTACCTTTGCCCGTCAAAAATGCGACAGATGTTTTTCGTTACTCAAATTTAATAAAAAATGAAAAAAATTCTCTTAACTTTTGCTGCCGCCTTGATGATGGCAGTGAATGTATTTTCTCAAGATTCAAATCAAAAAATGGATTCAGTAAGTTACAGTTTGGGCGTTTTGTTTGCTCAAAATTTCAAAAACGGCGAAGCCGTAAAGATTGACGCTGCGTCAATGGCAAAAGGCTTCCAAGAAGCCATCGATGGTAAAGAGGTGATTAACGCCGAAACTGCCAATCAAATTTTCAGCAAGCACATGCACGAAGCGAGCCAAGGTAAGTTCAAAGGCAATATCGAAGCAGGTCAAAAATTCCTTGCCGAAAATGCTAAAAAACCGGGTGTTAAAACCACTGCAAGCGGTTTGCAATACCAAGTTATGACTGAGGGGACTGGCGCAATCCCGAAAGCAACCGACAAGGTAACGGTTCACTATCATGGTACTTTGCTCAATGGAAAAGTTTTTGACAGCTCTGTTGAACGTGGTCAACCGATTGATTTGCCAGTCAATGGCGTTATTCAAGGCTGGCAAGAAGCTTTGCAATTGATGAAAGTGGGTTCAAAATGGAAGTTATTCATTCCTTATGAATTGGCTTACGGCGAGCGTGGTGCAGGTGGCGATATCGGCCCTTATGAGGCTTTGATTTTTGAAGTCGAATTGATTAAGATTAACCAATGATTAGATTTTAGTATTTTTTTGAACACAGATTGGACTGATTTCCCTGATTTGTGCTGATTTTTTCTTTTTTTAAGGATAAATCAGCACAAATCATGAAAATAAGTTCAATCTGTGATTAATAATCCGCCATGCGAATAGACATCATTTCCGCCGTTCCCGAACTTTTAGACAGTCCATTTCAGCACTCCATCATGAAGCGTGCGCAACAAAAAGGGTTGTACGAAGTGGTCGTACACAATCTTAGAGACTATGGTTTGGGACGACATAAACAAATTGACGACTATCAATTCGGTGGCGGTGCAGGCATGGTGATGAAAATTGAACCGATTGTGAATTGTATCAACGAGTTAAAAGCACAACGTACCTACGACGAAGTGATTTTTTTGACCCCCGACGGTCAAAAATTTGACCAACCAATGGCAAATCGCTTGTCCATGTTTAACAATCTTATCCTTCTTTGTGGGCATTATAAAGGCATTGACGAACGCATTCGGGAACATTTTATCACTTTGGAGGTCTCCATTGGTGACTTTGTACTGAGTGGGGGTGAGTTAGCTGCGGCAGTCATGGTTGATGCCATAGGACGATTGATTCCGGGTGTTTTAGGCGATGAAACATCTGCTTTGTTCGACTCGTTTCAAGACAATTTGCTTGCGCCTCCCGTCTATACACGCCCAGAAGAGTACAACGGTTGGCGTATTCCTGATGTGTTAAAATCGGGACATGAAGCGAAAATTAACGATTGGCGGTATGAACAATCAATAAAGCGCACCAGAGAACGCCGCCCTGATATGTTAAAAGATTGACCCGTTATTTGTCGGTTTTAAAAGGCTTTTTGGAATATTTATGTAAAAATAACGTTAAAGTATCCATTAAACCCCTCAGTATATCGGTTGATTTTTATAATTTTGTCTTCGTACAAAATATGAATTATTAAAATATTAAATATTACTAAAATAAAATTAAAATAGCAATGAAAAATCTCATTAAAGGCTTCATTTTCGCCGCTTTCGCTTTGTCTTTTGCTGCTTGCAAAAATGATAAACCAAAATCTGAAACGGCTATAACAGCAACTCCTACCACTGAGCCTAATGCTGTATCAACGTCTATGGCAACACCTGCAGCGACTGCGGCAACACCTGCTGCACCTTCTTCTGGTGTTGCGGCTGTTTCTAAATCTGCAACTGAGCCAGTTAAACCCGTATCAGCTCAAACAACACCTGCTGCACCTGCACCTGCAACGGCTGCACCAGTTGGAAAAACGACAAATATCAAGTTTGATGAATTAAGCTATAATTGGGGCAGTGTGAAAGAAGGTGATAAAATGACACATATTTTTAAGTTTAAAAATACAGGTTCAAATGACCTTATCATCAGTGATGCGCATGGTTCTTGTGGTTGTACAGTGCCGGAATGGCCTAAAGAGCCGATCAAACCAGGCAAAAGCGGTGACATTAAAGTTGTTTTTGACTCAAAAGGCAAGCCTGGTGACCAACAAAAAACGGTAACTTTGACGGCTAATACAGACCCAGCTAATACAGTTTTAACAATTAAAGGTGCTGTAAAACCTGCGCAATAATTCCAAAATACAACTAATTTCAACAAAAACAGCCATTTCGTGTATCGAAATGGCTGTTTTTGTTGAAATTAACCGATAACCAACTCAACTTGACTACCCTGGGTATCCGACAACTTGACTTGTAAATACCGATCAATTTCTAAACGCATCGTCTCAACATGCGAAATCACACCAACGATTCGGTTTTCTTTTTGCAACGCCTTCAATGCTTCAAAAACCTTTTGCAGCGATTCACTATCGAGTGAACCAAAACCCTCATCTAAGAAAAAGAAATTTTGCCGCGCCTGATTCCGACTTTGAATATGATCACTCAATGCCAACGCCAAACACAAGGACGCTTGAAATGTTTGACCACCAGACAAGGTGCGTACATCACGCAATTCACCTCCATTCAACTTATCTCTAATAATAAAACTGTTGTTGTCCGTAATTTCAAGACATAGTTGTCCATTTGTTAATTTTTCAAAACGCTCATTGGCAGCTTTGATGATACTCGTTAAAAACATAGAGCTGGCATAATTGACGAAACCACTGCGTTGAAACAGACTCCGCAGTACGCGTAAGTTTTCGCCTCGATGTTCACAGGTGTTTAATAGTTTTTCAGTTTCTTGGCGTTGTTGCAAACGATGACTCATATCGTGTATGTCTCGATTCAATTCGCCAATAGTTTGATTTTGGGTTTGAATATTTTTATCAACAGTTTGAATATCAATAATTAACGCATTGTGAATTTCTAAATCATAGGCCAGCCCATTTAGTTTTTCTTTTAATTCAGATAATCGAGTAGAAATAAGCAACTTCTGACTTTTATAGTTATCGAGTTTCTGACGCTCTATTGCAACGTTTAAATTTGTCGCTAAAATGCGTTCTATATTATCAAAATCTTCAAATCGTGATGCCTTCAATTTGTCATTCAATTCCGAAGTGAGCGACATTTGAGCCGCCTCCAAAGAATTTTGAGCTTGTGCCAAAGTTTCAATACTACCCCTCAGTATTTGACCCTCCGATTGGCAATTTTGTATTTGTTTTTCTAAATTTTTATAGTCAAATTCAATTGTAATGTATTGTTTTTCAAGCCTTTCTGCCAAATCTGTTAACTCTGAATTAGGTTTTAATCCCCAATCCTCAATATTTAAAAGCTCAACTTGAGTTTTAAGTAATTGTATTGTTGAATTTTGTACAGCAATATGCACCTGTATCTCTGATATTCTATCGCTGTATCGCTTGATATCCCCCTCAGTATTTTCTTTGTTTTTATGGGCTTTTTGCAAATCTTCTTCAAGTTTTTGCAAGGTCTTATCAAAATTGGTGGCAGCGAGTAGAGCTTTTTCTACAGCATCAAAATCGTTTGGTGAGAAAGTTTGCCACGTAAATTTCAGGTAATGATCATTTAATTTTTGTTTTTCATTTTTCAAATTTAAACTTGTATTTTGAGAAGTAATAGTTTCGTTATTGAAATTAATATTGAGCGTAATAAATTGATTTTCAATATTTTCAAGCGTTTGAATCTCTTTTTTATGCTGTAACAAACGCAAATCCAAACTTTTTAAATTGGAACGAACTTCACTGATTTGCATCAAAGCGGGGTGGTGGGTCGCGCCACACAAAGGGCAAGGCTCTCCTTGAGTTAGATTAGTTGCCAAAGATTCCAATTTTTCAGCCGCTTTGAGGTGCAGTTGCTCATGTTGAATTTGCTCAATATCTTTTTTTACATACGTTAATTTTGATTTAATTTCTGAAATAATATCAGGAATTTTAGCATTTGTGGTCAAATGAATATTCAAAGACGGTAAATCATTACGAACGATAAAGGATTTAGATTGGTCAATACCAGTCAATTTTTCATCAAGCCTTTTTTTCTCATTTTCAAGTCTTGTTAATTCTTTTTTCCTATTAAAATGCTCTGAAAACCAATCTTTTACAGCATTTAGTTCACTTAAATTAGGTTGATTCTTACGTAAGTCTGCACGTTGTTTCTCAATATCAGCAACCTCTATTTTACATTTTTCGAGAGACACATTTTTATCATTCAAATATTTATGTCCCAACTCAAGTTTTTTTTGCTGTTCCGTCACTTCAGTTTCCGCGACTTTAATACTGATGATTTTCAATGCTTCTTCGGCTTGTTTTTTCAGGTTTTCACGCTGTTCATACTGAGGGGCTAAGTTTTGTATTGAGAGATTTAGTTTTTCTAAAACAATACCATTTCCAGAAAATTTTTGACGTTTCATGTCTAATTCAGCCTTATTTTTAGCCAAATCAGATGCTAATTTTTTACGATTTTCCAACAAATTTTTAAAAATCACAAACGCCAATTCATAATCTTCCATTTGCTTTTGAAGACTTAAAAAATGAGATTCTTGAGCCGCCAAAGTGTTGTGCTGTTTTTGAGTTTGTTCACAATTCTCAAAATCAGTTTTGAGTTGTTTTAATTCGCTTTCTATTGTTCTGTTTTTTTCAAGTTCAATTTTTGAATTATTTATATCGGTTTGCAATTCAAATAATTGTGTTTGTTTTGCCTCAATGTCTTCAGATTTTATATCTCCAATTTGAGTCAATTGCCCCTGTAATCCTTGAATCGTTTTATCGTTCAGTGCTACTAAAATCTTTACTTTTGGCTCTAACTCATAGCGTTCAAGGCTAAACAATTCACGCATCATACGCACTCGTTCGGTATCGCCTAATTCCAAAAAATCTTGAAATGTGCCTTGAGGTATGATAATTGTTTTTTTAAAATCTTCTTGTTTTAAACCGATGAGCGATTCAGCCGTTTTGATGTCAATAGGCTTAAATTCTCCTTCCAACATTTCTGAAAAAGCAGGCTGTTTCACTTTTACATCATTGAACTTTTTACTATTTCTACTACCAGAAACTTTGCTTCGATATAGCTTCCCCTCTATTTCAAAATCAAATACAATCAGTAATTCGTCGCTACGCAAATTTAAAATATTATAGTTTTGTCCTTGCGTCCCTATTCGCTCAACTTTGCCATACAATGCAAGCATAATAGCTTCCAAAATTGACGATTTTCCTGCGCCCACATTGCCAAAAATGCCAAACAGATTGCTCTGTGTCAACTGTACAAAATCAATTATTTGTTCGGTTTGATAGGAGTATAAACCTTTGATAGTTAATAGTTTAGGAATCATATTTTTTCATTTTCAGTGTCAACGGCTAATACTTCTTTAAAAAGAAGTTTCAACTCTTCGTTCGGTTCTTGATTTTTTTCACGTTTGAAATAATCCCAAAACAGTTCATCAATGTTTTTAGTTAAATCAATATTTTTTGACGAATCAAATGTGCTTCCATCATTAATTTCGGTTATCAGTTTCATCGCTTTGTGTGCTGCCCTTAACTCTTGCATTATTAAAGGGTTCAGATAAGTATCTGAAACAATAGTTAGTTGTACCAAATCATCTTGGTATTCAGAAAGCCAAGCAACTGCCTCATCAACATTGTGAAAGCGCCC
>JAYTUR010000149.1:0-2606 GCA_043744475.1 Saprospiraceae bacterium
GCTGTTTCGACAACTATTTTTTATAAAAATACGTTTATAAAAACGTCGTTGACCTCAAGAATCAACGACGTTTTTGTATTTTTACCTATAAAAAGTCAAGTCCAATGGCGTATAATAATGTCAAATATGTACAGTATCAACAAGAGCCGAAACACATATCTTTTTGGGACAGCCTGCGATTTCCCTTGTATTTCACTGCTATTATATGGTTGATTCATATTTTTCAGACCGTTTCTAATCTCGATTTGGGTTGGTGGGGCATCTATCCACGCGAGGCTTTTGGTTTGCGCGGTATCCTTTTTGCACCTTTATTACACAGTAATTGGGAGCATTTGGCATCAAATTCTGTTCCTTTCCTTGTGTGTGCAACCATGATTATCTATTTTTTTCCGCGTGTTGCTTTGCGTTCCTTTGTTGTGATTTACATTGTTACAGGCTTTTGCGTATGGCTTTTTGCTCGAACAGGCGTTTTTCACATCGGTTTGAGCTATGTAGTTTATGGTTTGGTGTCTTTTATATTTTGGACGGGTATTTTCAGACGCAGTCTTCGCAGCATCATTTTGGCACTCATCATCGTCACTTTATACAGTGGTATGTTTACAGGTATTTTGCCGACGACAGAGATTTTGCAACGTAATATCAGTTGGGAAAGCCACCTCATTGGCGGCATTATCGGCATTTTTGTCGCCTATTTTTATAAAGAAGAAGTCGAAGAAGACGAATTTGAGACCCCCTCAGTATATGATGAGTCAAAAACCGCTTTTTTCTCGCCCAATGTTTTTGATAAAACAAAGCAGCAAATTTTGATGGAGCAAGAGGAAGAACGCCGTCGCCTTGAAGATGAAGCCCGTTTTCGTTTTTTCCCTCCTTTTGACGGTTGGAATTCTAATAGCACTTATTAGTGGATAATAAGGAGCAACATTATCAATTATCCATCAAAAAGGGTTTTCCTATAAAAACAAAAATCCTTAAATATCAGTTACTCACTGTTTTTTGCTTCGCAAAAAACAGTGAGTAACTTGTTAGTTTTTATAAGAAAGCCCTACAAAACAATATTGACCTTAAAAACATCCCTTTTTATAGGTTTCTTTCAACTAAATACTTCTTTTTAAACGACAAAACAGACTTTAATGACTCATAAGAACAATATAAAACTGGATATACTCGCCGTTGGCGTACACCCCGATGATGTAGAATTGTCCTGTTCAGGCACTTTGTTGCGCCAAATTTCACTCGGTAACAGCGTCGGTTTACTTGATTTGACCCTTGGCGAATTAGGTACGCGTGGCAATGCTACTATTCGCACACAAGAAGCAATGACCGCAGCCGACATGATGGGTGCTACGGTACGTGAACAACTGGACTTAGAAGACGGCTTTTTTGTTCAAAATAAAGACAATTTGCTCAAAATAATACACATTATTAGGAAATACCGCCCTGAAATTGTGCTTGCTAATGCCCTTGAAGATAGGCATCCTGACCATGGACGTGCCGCTAAATTAACCGCCGAAGCCTGTTTTTTGAGTGGTTTAATTAAAATTGAAACCCCAAATACTGAGGGGGGGCTTCAAGAAGCTTGGCGACCAAAAGTTGTGTATCACTACATTCAAGACCGTTCTTTGAAACCTGATTTTGCCGTTGATATTTCAGATTTTGTGGATAAGAAGTTTGAACTAATCATGTCTTACAAAAGCCAATTTTTTAACGCCGATAGTTCAGAACCGATGACGCCCATTTCAAGCCAATCATTTTTGGATTCAATACGCGGCAAAGATGCTGTTTATGGGCGTTACATGGGTGTGGCTTATGCCGAAGGTTTTAATGTGGCGCGGATGGTAGGCGTAAAAGACTTGTTTAATTTGGTTTAAATGACTCAGCTTTCCTAAAGTTTAAAACTTTCGGAAAGCTGAGTCATTTTTAAGCATATTTCTTCAAAATACTCTTTGCCAAAGCCAATTTATGCACTTCGTCAGCCCCATCGTATATTCGTGCAGCCCTTTCGTGGCGATACCAAAAACTCAATAAAAATTCATCAGTCAATCCCGCAGCACCGCACGTTTGAATCGCTCTATCTACCACGCCGAGCATGATATTAGCCGTAAAAAACTTAATACTTGAAATACGGTTACGTGCTACCGCCGTCCCTTCTTCATCAATCATTTTAGCCGTTGACAGTACCATAAGCCTTGCCGCATCAATTTCTGCACGACTTTCTGCTACCCAACCCATGATAAATTGCTTATCTGCCAAGCGTTGTCCATCGCCCATATCACGACTCACCGCCCGTTTGCACATAATATCGAACGAGCGTTCCGCAATACCAATCCAACGCATACAGTGGTGAATGCGTCCGGGTCCCAAACGTTCTTGCGCAAGTAAAAAACCTGACCCCTCAGTACCAATAAGGTTGTCAAGCGGTACGCGACAATTCGTAAAGGTTACTTCCGCGTGGCTGTGCCAACCATCACTAGCATCGCCCATAATACTGATATTTCGGACAATCGAAAACCCCTCAGTATCAGTTGGTACAACTATTTGAGAAGCCCGTTTATGCGGTGGCGCATCGGGGTCTGTGACAGCCATGACAATACAAAATTTAGAGCCAT
>JAYTUR010000150.1:0-10052 GCA_043744475.1 Saprospiraceae bacterium
AAAAATAGAAGCCGTTCGCTTACGCAGCGGTCGAAGAATAGAATGTGATGCTCTTTTGTACGCCGTTGGCACGATACCCAACATCGAGTTAGCTCGCGAAGCTGGACTATCGTGCAACCGCGGCGTTTTGGTCAATGATTATTTGCAAACATCTGACCCCTCTGTATTTGCCTTTGGCGAAATTGCAGAATGGCGCGGCGAGATGTGGGGCATCACCGCCGCCGCCGAAGAACAGGCGGGTGTGGCTGCTCGATTCTTGGCGGGTGATGCGGCTATGCCTTACAAAGGTTCGCTTTCCATGAATATTTTAAAAATGGAAGGCTTGGAACTTTGCTCATTGGGACGCATCGAAACACCGACGGAAAACCTTGATTTTGAAGAAGTTATCTTTATTGACAAAGCCAAAAGATATTACAAAAAATGCCTCATTCACAACGACCGTCTCGTCGGTGCGATTTTGATGGGCGATAAATCGGAGTTTTTAGAATTTAAAAACTGGATTCAAAACGGCATTGAACTCTCTGAAAAACGCTTGGAATTGTTGCGCAGCGGCAAAAAAGCAGAGCCTATTCTGGGCAAAATAGTTTGTTCCTGCAACGGCGTGGGTTCTGGAAATTTGGAAAAACACATCCAAAATGGGTGTACTGATTTTCAAAAGCTGTGTGATGCGACGGGTGCTGGAAGTGGTTGTGGCAGTTGTCGAGCGGAAGTGAGGTCTATTTTGGAGAAGAATTTAACGATTGAACACGCATTAATTTAAGAGTTACTAACACGAATTTCACTAATTACACGAATTAAATAATTTTAAAATTCAATTGGTGTAATTGGCGTAATTAGTGAAATTCGTGTTAGCTAATTATTCATATGAAAAATACAGAAATTCATGTTCAATAACTATAAAACATTGAAAATAAACCTAAAAGGCGGTATCATTTCGCCTTCTTGGTTGTTGTCTGTCATAGAAATTGCAGAAAAAGCAGGCATTAATAATATCAGTTTTGGCGGCAGACAGCAGCTTATTTTAAAGGTGCATAAGCGTGAATTGGCATTTTTTTATAAAAAAATGGCGGAGTTAGAAGTTGATATTGAACGCGATTCTGATGAATTTCCGAACATTTTAAGCTCCTACTCTACGGCTGAAATTTTTCAAAATAATACTGAGGGGTGGTTGTCAGAAGGCGTTTATCAAGACGTTTTGGATTTATTTGATTACAAACCTAAGCTGAAAATCAATATTTGCGATGCGTTGCAATCTTATGCGCCGTTTTTTACAGGTCATCTCAATTTTATATCATCAGATGTGCCGCATTTTTGGTTTTGCTTCATTCGTTTTCCAAAAACGCATCGAATTGAGCGTTTTCCGAACCTCATTTATACGCAAGATTTAGCCCTTTTTGCTCAAAAAGCAGAGTATGAATTGTTGGAAATGGAGAATTTCGACTTTCTTGACATGCCGCAATATCTGCATTTTACTGAGGGGTTGGTTATGCGGGCACCTGAAAATGAGTTAATCATTCCGCGTTTTGTGATGCCTTATTATGAAGGTGTAAACTTATACGGCGCAAAACCGTGGATTGGCATTTATCGCCGAAATGAGCAGTTTTCTACTCGTTTTCTAAAGGAAATGTGCGTTTTATGCGATAAAACGAAGGTCGGTACGCTTTGTATTACCACTTGGCGGTCATTGATAATCAAGGGTGTTTTGCCGCAAGACCGTTTTGTTTGGGAAAAACTGTTAGGCAAATACGGCATCAATGTCCGTCATGCTGCCCTCGAACTCAATTGGCATACAGAAGACGATGCGCCTGTTGGCTTTAAGGTTAAACAATATTTGGTGAAGCAGTTTGACAAAATGGACGTGCGAACATTTGGGTTGCTTTTTGCCATCAAAACAAGGCATAAATCGGAGGTTTTTGGTTCGGTTATTATCCGTCGTGAACCTTTTTTTCAGTTAGGGAAATGGACTTTTGACCCATTTGGTTGGTTTGGGGTGTTTGATATTTTTTATGCTGAAGACTTTAATCCGCACAACCGCAAGCGCAAAACGCATCAATTAGCCGTTCCAAAATGGCGTTTAGCCTTAGAATTGACGAATTTGAGTAAAAAATACTATGGGCAATTGACGAATGAAAAAGCCGCTTCAAGAGTTGCCATCCTTCAAAAACCGAAAAAACAAGTGAATGAAAAACATCTAGATGTCTATCAATGTGGGCATTGTTGGAGTGTTTACGACCCCCTTTTTGGTGAGCCAACGCAAGGTATTACTGAGGGGGTATCTTTTGAAGATTTACCGAAAAAATATTGTTGTCCTATTTGTGAATCACCCAAGCAAGACTTTATCGTTTTTAAACCCCTAGTTCAAACTCATTGATTGATTTTGACCATTTTGTCATATACACTGACGACTTGCGCCAATGCCCATTCATTCAATTCTTTATCGAGCACTGCTTTTGCGCTTTCGGTCAATCGCGTACCACCGTTGAGCGTATGGAGTGTTAGTTTCATCAATTCAACTTTGTCTATTGTCCGCGCTTCAGAAACAATGGTTTTGATGGTCAACTGTATTTCTTCGGGAGCGACCCAATCAATGCGGCGCAATTTTTCGGATAAACGGCTTCTATCTCTCGCTTTTTCCAACGCATGATTGGTACGCCATAAAAATTTATCGCGTATGAGCCAATCGCCTCGCTTTGCACCTAAATTGAAAATTTTAAGAAATTTCTTATTGACTAAGGCACTTGTGCGACCAATGTCTAATTGTTGTGCAATAATTGTTTTTAAAAAATCTTGATGTATAGGAGACTCTACTTCAAGTATTTGTACGATAATCGTCGCCAATTTATTGTCATCAACCAAATGCAACTCTTGTGTTATTGAGGATAAGTCAACGGTTGCTTGTTTGTATTTTTCTTTCCAATTATACTCTGAATCGTCTTTTTGTTCCAAAACAGGTGTAATTACTGAGGGGGTCTCTGGCATTTCAATGACGACACCACTTTTAATGACAGCGATAAAATCAAGCAATTTTTTTAATTCAAGGGCAGGTTGTCTGAACCAATCAGCACTCCAAATACGATAAATCTGCCAGCCCAAACCCTCCAAAACCACTTGCCGCAATCTATCTCGTTCCCTAATCGAACGCGAGCTATTGAACGTAACACCGTCACATTCAATGCCTAACATATAACGTCCTTTTTGCTCAGGATGTGAAATCGCTAAATCTACAAAATAACCAGCCGAACCAATTTGAGAATGCACCTCAAACCCCTCCTTCTCCAAAGCAGATTTGACAACGGATTCAAAAGGTGATTCAACGGCACTATTGAGGTGTTCTTTCCTTGAAAAACTGCGATTTTGGGCATAATCCAAAAAGGCTTTGAATACCTTCAAACCCATCGCTTCGTGGTCTTCAACCTTCATATCGGTTGCCGTAAAATTGGAAAACAAAACGCACCGAAGTCTTGCGCGTGTGAACAAAACATTCAAACGCCGTTCGCCTCCTTTGCGATTGATGGGTCCAAATTTTTTATACAATTTGCCTTCTGGATTTTTGCCGTAACAGATGCTGACAAACATGACATCGCGTTCATCGCCTTGAACATTTTCAAGGTTTTTGATAAAAAATGGCTCTTTTGCACTTTCAGCAGCACTGATATATCTATCGAAATCTACATCTTCTTTGCGCACCGACATCAATAAAGTCTCAATACAATCTTTTTGGCGAATGCCAAACGCCACAATTCCAATCGAACAATCGTCTGGATTGGGGTAGTTTTTGGCGTGTTCGCGCAAGGCTTCGATGATGTAAACGGCTTCTTTTTCGTTTTTTCCAGAAGCGTATTGGGTATCTGGTAAATGCCTAAATTGCAAGCCTAAGGCAACACTATCTGCCAAAGCACTCGGCAGATTTATCAATTTATCCTCATAAAAATGCTTGTTAGAAACGGCAATAAGGGACTCATGTTTGCTCCGATAATGCCATTGCAACATAGTTTGTTTCGCATTTTTAGTCACAAATAAATCTAAAATACTTTCCATATCGTCAACAACCATTTGCTCATTTTCGTCGTCAACATCTTCATTATCAGCGATTTGTGTAAAAAAATCGCTTGGCGGCAACTGCTTATCATCGCCGACAATGACCACATTGTCCCCCCTCAGTAAAGCACCAAAAGCTTCGACAGGTTTGACTTGACTGGCTTCGTCAAATATGATATAATCGAATTTAATTTTTTCTGGTTTTAAAAACTGCGCCACCGATAATGGACTCATCATAAACACAGGTTTTATCTGCACAATGATTTCTCCCGCTTGTTCCAAAAGGGTTCGCAAGGGCAAATGACGGCGTTGTTTGCTCAACTCATTGCGCAAAACACTCATGGGTTGCCCAACGGTTTGAAGGTTGGGAATTCGTCCTAAATGTTCATATTTGATTTTTAAACGATTGTAATGCGCTATGAGATAAGCATCTGTCTCTTTGAAAACACCGACTTGATGGCTCAATTGTAATTGATTGAGCGCAGGTCGTGTCTTAAAAGCTTCATCGAGCAATGAAGTCAAAACAGAATACCACCATGACGCATGAACTTTATCAATTTCTTCCGCCTCCGTTTTGAGCAATTTATCCGTTACTTTTGAGCAACCCAATTCTTCCAATTGCTTTTTATGGGCATTCCATTGACAATAAACGGGCAGCAAATCAAACTTTTCAGACATCAATTCGAGGCGCATTTCCATGTTTGCCGTTAGCACGCTGTCTGCCCAATAGGAATTTTTCAGCTTTGGTTCAAACTCCAAAACTGACATGAGTTTTTCCAATTTGCGTTCAAAAGCAGTCAATTTTGCTTGTAAACGGTCTGTTTCTTTATTAAAAACTTCAGAATCAATGTCTAATTTTTCAAAAAAGGACGCATATAACTTACCTTCTTTTCGCATTTTACGCATCTCAAAAATATAGTCAACGCCCGATTGCCGTTTCAACCATTTTTCATCATTTTCAAAATCCCAATCACCCCCCTCAGTAAAAAGCTCTTTTACAATACTTTTTAACGCCTTTGCTTTCTCAATCAATTCTGCTTTCTCAACCAAAACGTTGATGAGTGCCAGTTGCTCTTCAATGGAAGACGGATTGATTTTTAAGACACTAAACAACTGCTTTTGAGCTGCCCTAAAATCGCTGTAAACAAATTTATACCACTTCTCCCCTTTCGTTTGGTAGGCAATTTTAGCCAAATGAAAATTCTGATGATGAGCATCATTTAACAATTTGTCTGCATAATCTTTTTTTAAATTGTGAAACTTTTGACCTAATTCAAACAGTTCTTTCGTCTCTTCATGTGATATTATTTTGTCATTAAAGTCTCTGTTTATGCCCAGAAGTTCAGGACAATCTAACAACAATTTTGCCGTATTGAGCAGTTGTTTTATGCCGTTTAAGGTCGTTGGATGCGGCAATTCGAGCTTTTCTGCAAGATTTTTAGCGTATTCGACCGTTTTTTGCAAATTATTTTTAACGTCAATAATTTGTGCTTTGAGCGTATCAATTTCAAACAAGCCAATTTGCATTCTGCCCACACCATAAAAAGGGGATGTACGCTGCTGCCCATTGTGAACAATAAATTCAGCTGCCGATTTAATGCTGTCTGCTCTTTGCCTAATTTCCGCACGCGTCCATTGCGTATTTGTTGCCGTTAAAAAAGGGATTTCCGCCTGTTCTTGTTTCATTTTCAAAATCTCTCCGATGGCATAAAAAGGCGTAATGTCACTGTTGTTAATCGGTTCTAAAAGAGCCGTATAATAGTCGTTGAGTTGTTGCCGCGTTTCTTCAAGGCGCAACAATTCACCATTATCACGCACGTTTTTTTGCGTTTTTAACTCCATGGTGTGCCGAACGCTTTGCAAAACTTCAGCGCGATTGGCTTTATAACTGTGCAATTCAAGGCAAGCAGCACCCAAACCTGATTTTTCCAATCTGTTTTTAACCACTTCCAAAGCCGCCATTTTTTCAGAAACAAACAACACCGATTTGCCTTTTTTGATGCAAGAAGCAATGATATTTGAAATTGTTTGAGATTTCCCCGTTCCCGGAGGTCCTTTAATGACTAAATATTTATGCCTAAACACACGGTCAATCGCTTCGGCTTGAGAGTTATCTGCATCTAAAATATGGTCAATTTCTGAAATAGGTACAGTATCCAATTGAAAATACTGATTCGGTTCATCGGACGAATCGAGGGACAAAAGATTGCCAAAATTATCCAACAAATTTTTAATCAAACCATGTTTCGACGGTTGGTGTTCCTCACTCCACCGAGCATCGTCCAAATCATGGTACATCATCAGTTTTAGGAATGAAAAAAGATTGACTCGAACTTCATTGGGCAGTACTGCCCACTTTTTTTTGTTTTTTACAGTATCTTCAATTGCTTGAAAATAATCCGAAATTTTATTGTTTTCATCAAAAACAGGTAATTTTATGCCATATTCGACCTCCATTTTTCTTTCGAGTGTGTAATTGGATTCTATCGCTTCGCCATTGTATTTCAACTCAAAAGTCGTTTCACCTTGAACGACACTTCTTACAATTTGAACAGGTAGCAGCAACAAAGGCGACAATATTTCAAGGTCGCTGTTGTCGTCTTCAAACCATTTGAGTGCGCCCAATGCTAAAAATAAGGCATTGATACCCCGCTCTTCGATGAAGGATTTGGCTTCAGTAAATGTCTTGAAAATGCGGTGCTCTAATTCTTTTTCAGCATAATTTGTTTTTAGATAAAAAACAGCTCGAGAAGGCGTTTCCTCAGCACCTGCGGGTAAAAAGACGCATTTTTTTGATTCTTCTACTAATTTTTGCAAGACAACTTCAGCGGTTGTTTCTCGCACCGTCAAGCCTTTTGCCTTAAACTCTCGTAGTTTTAAAAGACCATTACTAAGCGTCAAGTTGAGTAGTTCCTTTCTTAATGAATCGAGCATGAGTTATACTTTTAAGTATTGAGATTAGGGTTTTATATATTCGGTTTTTGATGCTTGTTTTTAAGCCAACAACTGCGGAATAAATTCCCCACTACTATTTATTTACTTTATATTGACTTACAATGTTACTCTTTACACATCAAATTTACAAATAATTTGATATTTTTATTATATAAAAAATAGCTTTGGGTTCTATTGCCTTAATTTCAATTAGACACAAAAATCAATCCAAAGAATTGTCGTTTAATGGCTATTTCGATGTTATATTTTTGAAAATTAATTGTCGAATAACTTTGCAAAAAGAAGAGATACAAGAGGGTCGTTTTAGGATAAGCAAAGGAAAAAAATGAAGTAAAGTACCCCTCAGTAAAATGCTTCAAAATCTATTAACAAAAGTATTTTTGTTTATAATTCCTTAAATATCAATACTTTGAGCCACATAAAAAGCATCTTGCCATGTATAGGTTTCTTTATCAAAAATATTCAATAACTTGAAACCACTCATGGTCAACAACAATGTCATTTCATCTTTTGTGAAAGAACGTAAGGTCGCAAAGTCTTTTCCAATTTCAATATATGTATCACTTTGTTTTTGAAAATAAACAGACGACCAATCCCATGTCCAACCAGTTGACAAATTAGGTTTGCAAATGCTGTCTCGTTTGTAATGATTTTGTTTATACGTCGTTTCTAAAGTCGTTTTTGCTACTTTTTCAAAAGCATTGAAAGGAGGAACGGCATCAATGGCATCAAAAATCAACAAACCATTGGGCTTTAGACAACTTTTGATGGATTGAAAACAAGAGAGAATATCTGGATTGGTCAGCAAATAACTGATTGTTCTGCCTGTAATGAGTGCGGCATCAAAAGTGGTTGGCAATTGGAAGTTGCGCATATCGGCTTGTTGAAAATACCTCCCCTCAGTATTTTGACCTTTTTGAAGGACATTTTGAGCAGCTATGTCTAACATTTCTTGATTTAGGTCTAAACCCATGTAATCGTAACCATCAGCAATAAATCTTTTGGCTAAATGTCCTGTACCACAGCCGATTTCTAGGATGGATTCTGCTTGATATTTTGACAAAAAACCTTGATAAATGGCATATTCTTTATCATAATCGAAGAGCGTTTGATAAATTTCGTCGTAAACGCTTGCTAATTGGGTGTAGAGATTAGGCATAGATTTGCAGTCATTTGAATACCAGAAAAAACGGAAATTTAGTAGATTTTTATTTTTTCTTGCATAAAATATTTAAAAACCTGCTAAATTTCCATTTGTTATGGCTCATTATGTCAAACTCCAGTTTTCATCTTCATTAAATTATTGCTAAAATCAAAACCTTTCAACATGAAAAAAATTAAAGTAATTAGCTTATTTGTAATCGTTACAAACATCGTGTTTGCACAATTAACCAATCCTCCAGCCTTAAATGCTATACGAACGGAAGATTTAATGAAGGATTTATATGCTTTTGCTGATGCCCATTTTAAGGGTCGTTCTGCAGGTACTTTAGATGAATTAAAAGCAGCAGCTTGGTTGGCTGAAAGGTACAGAGCGATAGGCATAAAACCGGCTGGTGACGATGGCACTTATTTTCAATTTTTTAATTTATGGCGCAACCATATAGCTGACAATTCAAGCATAATCATAAATAACAAGTCTTTAACGCTATGGAAAGACGCTGCTATCTCACAAATGGCAAACATTACGATAGATGCACCTATTGTCTATTTAGGTAATGCGTTGAATATTGACACTGGCACTGTGGTAAAAGATAAAGTTGTTGCCATCGAAGCCAATGCAAAAGGTATAGATTTGAATGTGTCGCTGCCCACATGGCGTTACAATAGATACATATTCGTTAAGTATGGCTTACCTTTATTAAAAAAAGGTGCTAAGGCAATTATTTTTATCGCTGATGAAACGGCTGAAAAAGCATGGGATGATGCCAACGAGAACTATAAAAGAGGGAGTTATGAAATTGACGGGGGACCAAACATCAATGTGACAACGACAGCGCCTGTTATTTGGCTTCACGCGAAAGCAAAAAAAGAATTAGAACAAAATACAGGCACTATAAAAGCACATATTATTGTCTCAAAATATGCGTATCCTTCTGTGAATGTTGTGGGTATGATTGCAGGAACAGATGCCAAATTAAAGTCTGAATATCTTTTGTACAGCGGACACACAGATGCTCATGGTATTAGAAATGAAATTAAAAATGACTCTATTTATTATGGTGCAGATGACAATGGTAGTGTCAATGTTGCCATGCTTGCCAATGCGCGAGCGTTTATCAAAAATCCAGCTAAGCGGTCTATTTTATTTGTGATACATGGTGCCGAAGAAAGAGGTTTAATGGGTTCGAGGTATTATTCGGCACATCCAACAGTACCCATTAATAATATTGTTGCAGTTTTAAATGGTGATATGATTGGCAGAAACCATATTGATAGTGCAACAATATTGGGTGCAAAACCACCGCACCGGAATTCTTTGGATTTAGTCAATATGGCTCTCGCGGCTAATAATGAAGGTCCCAAATTTAAATTAGATGCGACATGGGACGAAGTAACACATGTCGAAGGATGGTATTTCAGAAGCGACCACTTGCCTTATGCCCGATTAGGCATACCTGCTCTTATGTACACGACTCTTTTGCATCCTGATTATCATACACCACAGGACAATGCGGAGAGTATAAATTATCCTAAATTAAAGAAAATGGCAGATTGGATGTATCGAACAGGCTGGAAAGTTGCCAATGCTGATAAGCGACCAACAACAGACGTAGGCTTTAAACTGGAAAGATAAATACGGCGGGCGTGGTTTTCCGTCTTTATTAAAAAAATAAAAGTAAATTAAGATGTCTCATAAGAACTGTAACTTCTGAGACATCTTCTTAAATGCTAAAAAAGCTATCTATACTGAGGGGGATATAAAAAGATGATTTTAAGAAACTGTTTTGAAACCTAAACCAGACAATCACTCACTGTTTTTTACTTCGCAAAAAAAGCGTCTTTTGAATTAATTCTATTGGAGCAAGCTCACTTTTCAAGTGGTTTTGCGTACAAAA
>JAYTUR010000151.1:0-2579 GCA_043744475.1 Saprospiraceae bacterium
TCGATTATGTCATTGATTTGCACAAAAACCTGCGCAGTTTTCAAGTAAGACGTGCTTTATCCACACCGTCTTTTGTATTTCATAAGTTAAATGTGGAAAAGTGGTTACTGGTTAACTTCAAAATAAACCGTTTGCCTAATATGCATATCGTTGACCGCAATATGAAAACGGTTGAAAAATTGGGTGTGAAAAATGACGGCGCGGGATTAGATTATTTTATTCCTGAAAAAGATGAAGTGACTCTTTCTCATTTTAATGTACCCCCTCAGTATATCGCCTTTGTCATCGGTGCGGCTCATGCGACCAAACGTTTGCCGCCACAAAAAATAGTAGAAATTTGTAAAGGTATTCAACTACCTATTGTGCTTTTAGGTGGAAAAGAGGATATTGAAAATGGACAATTTATTGAAAATCAAACAAATGGACATGTCATAAATTTATGTGGCAAACTGAATTTGAATCAATCGGCATCAGTCGTCAAACAGGCAAAAAGTATTATTTCGCATGATACGGGCTTGATGCACATTGCGGCGGCGTTTCGGAAAGACATTATTTCGATTTGGGGCAATACCGTTCCTGAATTTGGCATGACACCTTATTTGTCTACTGCGGGGTCATCAATTTTTGAAGTTAAAGGGCTTAAATGCCGTCCTTGCTCAAAAATTGGCTTTGATAAATGCCCAAAAGGTCATTTTAAGTGCATGAATGAGCAAAATACTGAGGAGGTCATCTCGGCAATAAATAAGGGCTGATTGAAGCATCAGATTTTGTTTTTTAGGAAAAGGACTGTTTTTCGCAACAAAAAAGCTAATTTTGAATTTTATTAAGATGGTTTTAGAAATTTTTGAAATAGAAAACAACAATAGAATTACGACTTATGGAATGGCAAGAAGGAAAGGACAAGTTTTTGCAAGCATGGGGTACGCTTGGTACGTCGTGGGGCATTAACCGCACAATGGCACAGATTCACGCGTTGATGCTGATTTCACCGAGCGCTTTGAGCGCAGATGAAGTCATGGAAGAGCTACAAATTTCTCGGGGCAATGCCAATATGAATATTCGCGCTTTGATGGATTGGGGTTTGGTCTATAAAGAATTGCGCGCGGGCGACCGCCGCGAGTATTTTGTCGCTGAAAAGGACATGTGGAAAGTAGTTCGTCAAATCATTGTCAATCGTAAAAAGAAAGAATTGGAGCCGATTCTTAAAGTGTTAGACGAAATCAGTGGCATTGATGGCACGCAAAATGAAGATGCCGCCGCTCTCGCTAAAGCCGTGAAGGACATCAAATTGTTTTCATCTAAAGCCGACTCGACTTTAGATATGCTTGTAAAAGCCGATTCAAATTGGTTTGTTGGTACTTTTATGAATATGATAAAATAAGTCATTTGGCAATAATTGTCATTAGTCATTTTCTTGGACTTGTCAGCACATAAAAAAAGCGTTTACTTTCTTTAGAGTAAACGCTTTTTTTATGCGCTTGATAATCAATTAGTAATCAATTCAAACTTGACAGGTAAACTGTAACGAACGGCTACCAAATTGCCATTTTGCTTACCGGGCGTCCATCGTGGCATAGAGGTTACAACGCGGACAGCTTCTTTGTCTAAAAGTGGATTCACGCCTTTACTAACGAGTACGTCATCAACTCTACCGTCTTTTTCAACAACAAACTCTACGAAAACAGTCCCTTTGATGTTTTTATCTTTCGCTTCGATCGGGTATTTGATATTTTTTTCTAAGTATTTCATCATAGCTTTCTCTCCGCCAGGATAAGCAGGTGCGATTTCTGAGATTTTAAAAACATCATCTCTACCTGGGCGTTTGAAGATATTCCCATCGTCAAATTTCGGTTCGGGCTTAACCGTCGTTATTTTTGACGGTTTTACAGGTGTAACTGTCGTTGTTTTTGGTTTAGCAGTTGTTTTACTTGACGGCACAACAGCATTACCTTTTGCAACTGGTGCAGGGACGGCTTTCTCATCAGCAGGTTTTTGAGCCATTGCAGCTTCGACGGCAGCTAACGAATCGGCAGTCGCTTGGGCTTGAGCAGCAAGTGCAGTTGAATCTACTGAGGGGTATGTCATGGTAGTTGTTTGAGTAACTGTGTCGGCATTGGTCTTAGGCTCATTTTTACAAGCGACGATTGAGCAAAAGACAATAAGCAGCGAAGGTAAAAGGGTTCTTTTTAGCATAAGAGATTAGCTTTTAAATTATTAAAAATGTTAAAAAAAAATATTTATAAAGACAAAGGTATAACATAGAGACGTGAAAATCTCATTTGGTCATTTATTTAAAAAAAGAAAGGCGCAACACCGATGAACGGGTTGCGCCTTTTGTTGGTTTGCTATTCTGTCTTGTTCTAGTTGTTTGAATTGGTCGTCGTTAGTTTTTAATCAAAATACAAATACTATACTTTTTTAGGCACAACCCGTGGTAAATACAGAGTCAATTCAGTTCCTTTTGAAACCTTAGGTGAAGATAAAGCATTCCACATCATGATATTATATGTGCCAATATTGAATAATTCAGCCGCAGATTCAAGTCCTTCCTCATCACCTAAGTAATAAGAAGTTTTAAA
>JAYTUR010000152.1:0-10012 GCA_043744475.1 Saprospiraceae bacterium
CAGTGATGTCAAAGAACTAATAAATACACGTAACTTTAAGACGTTTGAATTACCTAAGTTTAGTTCGCACAACAAACTTTTAAAGTTTCCTAAACATAAGAAACATGGGCAGACTACCCCCTCAGTATTTTCCGTAATTCTCAGAAAAAATGAAAATTCTACCTGTTTTAACCTTAATTGCCTTCGCTTTATGGTGGGGAGGTTTCACTTTTTATGCCGCTTGGGTCGTACCCACGGCGCATGCAGTGTTGGGCAACCACGTCTTGGCAGGAATGATAACGCAGCAAGTTTCTAAAGTTTTGAATGTATTAACAGCCGTTTTTATCATCCTTGCGACAGCACAATTTTTATTGGGTAAAAAAGAAAGAAGTTATGTCATTTCATTGATTATTATCACTTTAGGATTAATCGCTTTGTTCTTTTTACATGCTCAAATAGATAAATTCATCGTCGTAGAAACGCAAAGTTTGACAGATAGCCAAGCATTTTACAGCTATCATCGGCTCTATCTCATCATTTCTGCTTTGATGTGGCTGTCTGGTTTGGTCTGGTTGTTTTCTTTTTTTAAAAAATCAAAAAATACTGAGGGGGTCACTTTTTAATTTTAAATCAATATCAACAATGAAAAATATTAATAAAATCGCTTTTTTACTCGCTTTCGCTGTTTGCCTATCGTCTTGCGGACGTTTGGGCAACGATGATAAAAAAGCCAATCAGAAAACACGCATCGTCTGTATTTCAAAACAGATTAACGAATACATCTATGCTTTAGGTGCTGAAAATGATTTAGTTGCCGTTGATTTATCATCAACTTATCCCGAACAAATCAAGCAGTTGCCCAACGTCGGCTATCATCGCGCATTGAGTGCCGAAGGTATTATTTCGATGAAACCTACGGTGGTGCTGCACGATGGCAATATTGCACCCGAAGCCGTCATTGAACAAGTCAAAACAGTCGGTATTCCGTTGGTCGAAATGAAAGCTGGTCGGGGTTTGGATAGTGCCAAAATACTCATGCGGCAAGTCGGCGCGTATTTTCATAAAGAAGCGGCAGCAGACAGCATCATCAACAAATGGGATGCGGATATGGCGTTGGTTTTAAAAGATACGGCAAGTAATAAAGCAAAACCACGTATCCTCATTATTCATTACGGACGGGCTGCCAATATTTATTTGGCTATCACAAAGAACAGTCCTGCGGGTCAAATTATTAACTGGGCGGGCGGTGTCAATGCCATTGATTCTGTAGGTGGTATGGCACGTACAAATGCCGAAATGATTGCAAAATCTGCCCCAGATGTCATCATTGCCACCGATTTTGGCTTTGACAAGTTTGGTTCTGCCGACAAATTCAAAGAAATGCCAGGTGTTGCATTAACTCCAGCTGCTAAAAACGGGCGCATTTACCGCATCGAAGAAAATGAAATTGTGTATTTTGGCCCACGCACACCCGCCGTGATTCAGAAGGTAAAAGATATGATAAAGACGGCTCAATAATGTTATTGGTCATTGGTCAATCGTTATTTGTGTTGTCGATAACCAATAGCCAATAACGATTGACCAACAATTATACTTATGTTTAAACAATTGTCTTTCAATAAAATATATATCCTCTTAGCGGTGTTGTTAATCGCTTCGGTATTTGCATCCCTCAGTATTGGTGCAATCCGCTTTGCGCCAGCGCAAGTAGTGGACTTTATCGGCTACGGCTTGGGATTAAAATCAGATTACAACGGAGCAGAGTTGGATAAGAACATCTTTCTGTTGTTGCGTTTACCGCGCGTTTTGTTGTGTGGTTTGGTCGGTGCTGTGTTGTCAGTTTCAGGGACATTGATGCAAGGTTTGTTTCGCAATCCGATAGTTGAACCTGGTTTAGCTGGCACTTCGGCTGGAGCAGCATTGGGCGCAGCTGTCGTTTTTGTGTTCGGAAAAGAAACTATTTTCTCTTTTACTGAAACATTAGGTCCTTTGGCTTTACCTTTCATGGCTTTTGTCGGGGCATTTACGGCGACACTTGTGGTATATCGCATCGCAGCTACGTTAGGAAAGGTCAATATTTTTATCTTATTGTTAGCAGGTATTGCTATCAATGCGGTGTGCAGCGCAGGTACGGGTTTTTTGTCCTACATGGCACGCGACCCGCAAGCGCGCAGCATTACGTTTTGGAATTTAGGTACATTTACTACGGCTGATTGGCGAGGGACTTTGATTGTCGCTTTCTTTTTTGTTGTATGCTTTAGCATTGCAACCCGATATGCCAAAGCCCTCAATGCACTCATGTTGGGTGAAGAAGAAGCGCAATATTTGGGTTCAAATACCCGACAACTGACGCTACAACTCTTGATTGTCAATACTTTAATGGTGGCTGTGGCAACATCGATGGTCGGTGTCATTGCATTTGTGGGTCTCATCGTGCCGCATCTGTTGCGGTTGATGCGCTCATCGGATTATCGTTTTTTGTTACCCGCTTCTGCACTTTTGGGCGCATTGTTGATGGAAATTGTGGATATAACAGCGCGCATCATCATTCCACCTGCCGAATTGCCTATTGGTATTATCACGGCAATCGTAGGCGCACCTATTTTTATTTTTATTTTAATAAAACAACAACGGCAACATGATTGAATTAAAAAACATCGGGTATTCAATCAATAAAACAATGATTTTGAAAGACATCAACATGTCATTCAAAGAACATCATTTCAATACACTTTTAGGACCCAATGGTGCAGGAAAGTCAACCCTTTTGAAAATTGCCACAGGCGTTTTGACCCCCTCAGTAGGTGAAGCGTTTTTGGACGGAAAGGCGCTCTCCACCTATTCGACCAAAGCATTGTCCTTGAAAAGAGCCGTATTGTCGCAACATTTTGACATCACATTTCCTTTGACGGTCAAAGAAGTGGTGACGATGGGACGTTATCCGCACTTCGATTCGACCCCCTCAGTATCTGACCGACAAATCATCGAAAGCGCGCTCGAAAAAGTCAATATGACCCATAAAACACATCAAAACTACATGACCCTTTCGGGTGGCGAAAAACAGAAAGTACAAATGGCAAGGGTCTTAGCGCAAATTTGGAACAACCCCAACGATACGACACATAAATACCTTTTCCTCGATGAACCGACAACGAGTTTAGACATTCGGTATCAACTCCAAATACTTGATATTGCCAAAGAATTATTGACACACAACACAACGGTCATTGCTGTATTGCACGATTTGAATTTGTCTTTTCAATACGGCGACCGCTTCTTTTTTCTTCAAAACGGGCAATTAAAACATCAAACAGACGATAAACAGAATATTTCAGAAACCTTAATTGAGCAAGTATATGAAGTAAAAGCCAGTAAATGGTTGAATACGTCAGGGGAACAAGAGATGTGGCAGTTTCGGTTGTCGTAAAATGTTGGAAATGAAGTAATTATAAGGTTTTATACTGAGGGGTTCTTCAAGTCATGGCTGTCGTGTCGTTTTGTATATACTTGTAAAAACATCAGGTATTCATATTAAATAAAAAAGAAAAGTACAAAAACTTTAAAAAAAATACAGATAAACCAACAAATATTTATCTTGGCAGGGTTTCTTACCTATGAGCATTGCGCACAACCAAACAAATGAAAATCTATTTTCTTCATGTTAAATATTTCATCCAAAATGAGAAAAAAAAATGTTTTCGTTTTTATCTTACTGACTATGACATTAGGACTTTCTGCCCAAAGTTTAATCAGTCAAGCGACATCGGTTGAAGATGCTATTAGCAAAACTCTTTTGCCAACTTTTGTCCAGTTTAGTCCATCAAAAGCGCCTGTTTTTTCTGAACAAGCCAGTTTTATCAATCTTTTTGTCGGTGCTCAGGGTTCAGCAACAGCCATATTGTTGCGTCAAGAAAAGGATGACTTGGGTTTCACGCATTTTCGATATCAACAAACGCTTCATAATGTGCCGATTGAAGAAGCTATTTACATTTATCACGTACAAAATAACAAAGTTATAACGGCTAATGGCTATTGGTTGTCTGAAGATGCTTTGAGAACAATTGAACGCAAAACGCGCGACAAAGTAACAGAAGCAGAAGCTTTAAAAGCCGCTTTGCAACACATCAACGCTGCTAAATACAAATGGGAAATCCCAGATGAGGAAAACTATTTGAAAGTCGAAATGGGCGATAAAACTGCGACTTATTTGCCAAAAGGCGAAAAAGTTTTTGTCAACACTTCCGAAGACTGGCGTACTGAGGGGGTGCGCTTGGCATGGAAATTCGATGTTTATGCTCATGAACCCATGAGTCGTCGCTTCATTTTCATTGATGCTGAAAACGAGAAAGTTCTGTCAGAAATTGACCAAATCCATCAAGCCGATGTCGTTGGCACTGCCAATACAGCGTACAGCGGCGTTAAACCCATCACTTCTGATAACTATGCGTCAAGTTTATATCGTTTGCGCGAAAGTGCAAATGGGCTTGGACGCGGTAAGGGCATCAATACTTACAATCTAAGAAATAGAACGACCTACACCAATACAGACTTCACCAATACCAGTGCGACTTGGAACACGACAGGTACTGACCGCTACGCTCTTGATGCACATTTTGGTGCAGAAACCACTTATGATTACTACAAATTAGTCCATAATCGGAACAGTATAGACAATGCAGGTTATGCCATCAACAGTTATGTCCATTACAGTACCAACTACGTCAATGCGTTTTGGGATGGTACACGCATGACTTATGGTGATGGTAGTGGCTCTGTTACGCCATTGACCGCGATGGATGTTGTGGGACATGAAATTACACATGGTTTGACATCAAAAACGGCGAATTTAACGTATTCGAGAGAGCCGGGCGCTTTGAACGAAAGTTTCAGTGATATTTTTGGTACAGCCATTGAGTTTTATTCAAATCCATCAACTTATACGCCCAATTGGACTATCGGTGAGCGCATGAATTTCACCATTCGCAATATGGCAAACCCCAATCAATTTACAGACCCCGACACTTACAAAGGGACTTATTGGCAAACAAGTAGTTCTGATAGTTATGGGGTACACACCAATAGCGGTGTCAACAATCATTGGTTTTACCTATTGTCAATGGGTGGTTCTGGTACAAATGATAAAGGAACAGCTTATGCTGTGACTGGGCTGGGTATTGATAAAGCAGCGAAAATTGCTTTCAGAAGCTTGACGGTTTATTTAACCCCCTCTTCTCAATACGCCAATGCTCGGACAACAGCGATTCAAGCCGCAACCGATTTGTACGGAGCAACGTCCAATGAGGTCAGACAAGTCACAAATGCTTGGTGTGCGGTGGGTGTTGGTACTTGTGCCACATTTGGGGCTATACAAAATAACAGTGTAGCTGCCGGTAACAACCACAATATTAACACTTTGGGTTTAGCGGGTGTTTCTTTTGTCACTAATGTATCACCTAATCCGACAGCAGGTTTTGCAACTTTAACAATGGCTTCACTTTCAGATGGCGATGCTCATGTTGTCATTACCAATGCTATTGGTAAAACAATGTGGACAAAAAACACTTTTTTACCTAAAGGCGCAATGACGCAAACAATTGATGTTTCGCAATGGGCAAAAGGTTTCTACATGGTTCGTGTACAGCAAGGCGCAGAAGTACGTATAGAAAAATTGATTGTTGACTAACAGTTGATTCTTGTGATGCTCTTATATGCAATACGAAGGGAATTTATACTGAGGGGGTGCTTTGGTGTCTCTATTAAACCTCTTAGAAGTTTTGAGCTTCGTCGAGTTTAAGCTACCATTATAAATTGTCTTTAGAAAGTGCCTATCACCTTGTTTGTGATGGGCACTTTTTGGTTTATAGGGCAATGGGTCGCTTTTTTGATAATTTCAATTAAAATGAATATCTGTTTTTTGTTTGGTGGATTGCTACTACATTCGTGGGTGTAAAAGTTGCTTTGAGTATAACATAAGGAGTTAGACAAAACTTTAGGATTATTTGAGCGTTGGCGGTAATTTTACGAAACAGACATTTTACAAATAAAATAAAAATATGAGACGAGAATTAGTTGATAAAATGATAAATGCAGCATTAGCTGAGGCTGACAGTTTAAAAATCGCCATAACAATTTCACTTGTGGACATGGGTGGACATTTGATCGCATTACGTAGGACAGAAAACTGTGGTTTTTTTGGAATAGAAGTAAGCAAAAAGAAAGCTGTTACGGCTTCCCAACTAAAAATGCCCACTCATATACTTGCAGACATTGGACAAAAAGTTCCAGAACTTCAAAAAGCTTTTGATAAAGACTCGAATATTTTGACAATTGCAGGCGGATTTCCAATTTTTATAGACAGTGTTTTAGTTGGTGGACTTGGTATTTCTGGTGGCGATTTTAATCAAGACAAAATGATTGGAGAGAAAGCATTGCAGGCAATTTTATAAGTTTCAACTCGAAATCGAGCTTTATGATGAATGTCTATTTTCCTAACTGGCACACATGATATTTATTATCTTTAAACGCTCATACAAAACAAACGAACGACAGCGCGGGTGTTGGTTTTTTAGGCAACCTCCCACTCTGTATTTGGGTTTTTTACCTTGTTGTAATAATGCTAATCAATTGATTACCAGCAGATACAAAAAACAATAAAACATAAATGTTTTGACAATGGAAAAAAACAAAGACGCGCAAAAAACAAAAGAACAAAGTCCAACACCTTTTTCGCAGACATATTTCCATGGTACGAAGACGGACTTAAATCTTGGAGATTTTATCGAAGTTGGTTTCACCTCAAACTTTGGGCAAAGAAAAAATGCAAAATATATCTTCCTGACAGCCACATTAGATGCTGCTATTTGGGGTGCTGAACTCGCTGTTGGAGATGGGCGTGAAAGAATTTATTTGGTTGAACCAACTGGCCCAATTGAGGATGACCCTGATTTAACAGATAAGAAATTCCCAGGCAACCCAACAAAATCTTATCGTTCCATTCATCCGTTTAAAATTATAGGAGAAATCTCGGTTTGGCAAGGTCACGCACCTGAACAAGTCAAAGCCATGAAAGACGCATTAGCAAGACTTAAAGAACAAGGCATTGATTCGTTAAATGATGCATAAAAACCACTGTGAATTTAGCTCTTTGAGCCTTGTAGTTATGATGTTAATCAGATGAAATACCCCCTCAGTATAAAAAGCAAAAAGAGGCATGTTGATTTTAAAACAAAGTTGTACAGTTTAGATAATAACAATCAAAATGTTTTAAAAATGATTCGTCTATAAGGTAAAATGTAAAAGCAAAGACTTAATTTTGATAAAATACACAATGATTCGTAAAAAATATCAAGCTGCGATAGCGTGAACGTACTCGTTAAAGCATAAGCTGTATGTTGTTTTATATTCGCTACGACGAAGGCACTCATTTCAAGCTCTTGCTTCGATTTTCCTGCACCGCCTGACCAAAAACGGCTCTTATTCGGGGTCTGTTTGCCACTTTTGCTCAAAAAACTCGGGTCAAAAATCACAAAATGAGAGCCACTTCCATGCACGTCTATTAATTGGCGATTAAAGTTGACCAAATCAAGGGCTTGTTTAAACCAATTATAGTACGTTCCTTGATTCCGTTCTCCCCAATTTGTCAGTTAGGTAAAATTGATTCGACGCAGTAGCGTCAAAAATAATGGAAACAGTTCCAATAAAATTCTTTGGCGAATTTTGCCTATTATCCTAATTGCACTAACTTTTGCACTAACTTTTGCACAAAGGGCATTTTTTGTTCCTTGCATCGCGTGTGATTTTATGGTGTGGTAACCCAAAATTACACGCTTTTTTTCTCTCAAAACTTTTTATTCACGAACCATTGATTACTTAAATGGTATAAATTCAACACGGCGGTTTTGGCTACGACCTTCTTCGGTATCATTAGTCGCAACGGGGCGGGCAGCACCAAAGCCTTCATCTTTCAACCTATCGGCACTTATGCCCTTGGAAATTAAGTGATTCAGACACGTTTTCGCCCGAGCTTCAGACAATTTAAGGTTGATGGCATCATTGCCAATTTTATCAGTATGCCCTTCAATGCGGATTTTCAGATCGGGATTTGCCTCCATAGTTGCCGCGACATCGTCCAAAATACTAAAAGATTCTTTGGTCAATAATGCGCTACCTGTTTCAAATTGGACACCTTTTAAAGCAATATCTAATACTTTTTTGACCTCTTCAGATACAACAACAGGCTCTCTTTCTGCATTGGCTTTGGCGCGCGCCAAAGCTTCTGCGATAGCCAGAGCGTTGGCTTTTGCCCGTTCTTCTTCTTCCAACTGTGCTTTAGCTACGACTTCTGCTTCCATTTTTGCCCGTTCAGCAGCTTCTGCTTCGGCTTGTAATTTGGCAGTTGCCAATTGCCGCTCTTGATATAATTGCTCCTTCGACATGGGCGGCGGCGCAACAATTTTTTCTTTTTTCGTTAAATTAGCCGTAATACCTATCGAATGTACCCAACTTTTAGGCGATTCTTTTGTCATGCCAAAACGATAGTAATTCGCAACTGTGATAAATACATTGGATTTGATTCTAATATTCAAACCAGCCCCAACTGGCGCGCCAAACGCCAAACCATCATCGTAAAGGTCCGTACCTAAACCCGCAGAAACAAACGGTACAAGGCGATTGTGACCATTGTCATATTTCCCTTGTAAGGAAATATCAATACCGAAATTACCGATTTGGGTTGTTTTAATTTTCCCCGATTTTGTTTCAGTTTCGACTTCACCACGTGGTCCTAAACGAACAGGCACATATAAGTCTAAAAATTTATTAAAGTGTTGAATATAACCAATTTCAGCACCATGAATAATGTTCTCGAGTTTGATTCGAGACGGGTCTAACTTGTAGTTATTCAAGCGAAATGATACATCTTGTGCTTGTAATGATAGGAAAAGTGCCGAAAATACGATTGCTGATAATATGCTTTTAGTCATCGTTAAGAGTTTAAAGATTTGTATGTTTATTTTAAAAAATGAATATCTGAAGTTCCATTATCTTTATTTTCATTTTGTCTAATTTATGCAATCAATTTTTTGACCAATTTCTTTCAAATTTTTATATTTGTCTAAAATCATTTTAAAAACAAAGGAATAAATATGAAATCAACACTCTTTTTCCTTTTTACAACGGCTTTAATTTCAGTCGGGACAGCTCAAAATCCTTTTATTGGTACTTTCACAGGTGTGCTAAATGGCGATAATATTACGCTTTTATTGCAATCGTCCACTCAAAATATCCTTACTGGAAAAATGCAGGACAGCCAACAAACCTATGAAGTTAATGGCACATCTAATGCATCAAAAATGGTAGGAACTGCTGTTGAAAAAACAATGGGACTTACTTTTCAACTCAATGGCACAATCACAGGAAATCACCTTTTGATGAATCTGACTATTGAAGTTTTAGGGCAAAAACAAGAGATGCAAGTGGATTTTGTTAAGCAAGGTGCGGTTAATTCGGCTTCAAAAGTGGATAAACAGACCCCTCAGTATAATACGCCCAAAATGCCTTTTGGCGGTAAAATTGACCCCAATGTTGTAGGGAAATGGGTCAATGAGCAGCATTATAACTCTGGTTCGGGCGGTAATTTTATGGGAAGTACGACTACTCGAAGCCTTATTTTCTTTGCAGATGGGTCTATGTCCGATGGAGGTAGTTCGGCGACTGTTAGTGGTAGTCATTATTATGGAAATTCAACTGATAATGGACAGCCTAAACCCTTGCCAAATATGCGTTGGTTTGTTCAAAATCAGCATATTTTTATTGTTGGAATGGAAAATGGACAAACGCAAACAGCGGATTTGGGTAAATATTATATCGAAAACGGTGCGATGTTGATTACAGGAAACAATGGTCAAAAGTTATTGCTTCAAAAAAGATAATACATTGTTATGAACACAAATTGGGCTGATTTAATTGATTTTCACTGATTTATAAAGTAAAAAACCAGTGAAAATCAATTAAATCAGCCCAATTTGTGTTCATA
>JAYTUR010000153.1:0-2571 GCA_043744475.1 Saprospiraceae bacterium
TCGCTCTGATAGATTTTTCTCAACGCACGTCTTTTTTGCGAAGTAAAAAACAGTGAGTAGCTATATTCTATTTTTATAGGAAAGCCCTTCTATTCGTTATTTGTTACTCGTGTAGCCGAATAACGAGTAACGAATACACGAGTAACGAACCCTACCACGTTCGTTTTTTACCAAAATCTTGCACCCAATATTTACCATTTTTGGCGGCACCGATTTCATCAACTTTATCACTCATTAATTGCTTGCAATGGCTTGGGCTTTTTATCCAACCCGCCATGACATCGGCAAGTTTGAAGTAACCCCAAGCGATATTTTCGCCCACTTGCTTCCATTTATAACCTGCTGCTTCAACACGATTATCCACCTCCGAGCCATCTGTACCGATATGGTCAAAATGGCTGTGCGCCGCCATATCCTTCGCATGACGAATCGCTGCAAGTTCCAATTGACTGTTCCAGTGGACAGGTGGCACGGCGGGCATCATTTTATTCTCACAACGACAACCTGTAGAACGCACTAAATTAACAGCTGCAAGCATATCAGCCCGAAAATCACCCGTTTCAGGCGCAAACAAGTTACTTATGTCCTGATTTTTCGAGGAAGATTGCGCTTTAGTATTAACAGCCAAACGTTGCGCTGTGACACAAACAGTCACAACGAGGCAAAAGGTGAGTAAGCTGACGATTTTCTTTTTCATCTTTCCAAAACGTCATTTTAGCTTATGTCTTATATTTTTCCCAAAAAAAAACATCTGGTAATTGTTATTACCAGATGTTTTTGAGCTTAATACAACTTTATTCAAGCGGTTTTGCAAAGGCTTGACACCAATAACTCCCCTTATGTGCTGCACCAATTTGCGTGACATCAGCGCTCATCATTTGCTTGCAATGACTGCTTGACTCTTGCCAACCTTTAATGGCGGCTGCGACATCTTTATATCCACGACCAATGTTTTCACCGACTTGACCCCATTCATAACCCGCCGCTTTGATACGGTCATCTGGTAGAGACCCGTCAGTACCGACATGGCTAAAATGATTGTTTTTATCCATGTCTATGGCATGAATAGCAGCCGCTTTCTCCAATTTAGTATTCCAAACTAAAGGTTTTACGGCGGGCATCATTTCGCCACCACAATTGTAGCCTTTAATACGCATGGCATTAACCGCAGACAGAATTTGAGCATTAAAACTCAAAGGCGAATCATAAGATTGTGGTACATCGCCTTTGGCAGTCACCTGAACAGGTATTTTCGTTGTTGTAGCAACAGTAGCTGTCGTTTTACCTTTCGGTACAATCGGTATAGAAGCCGCTTTGGGTGTAGTTGTGGGTGTTGCCTTAGGTTTTGGTACACCGGCAACAGAGATTTTTGAAGACGAAGTAGTAGTAGCCACAGGTGTTTTTGAAGGGGAAGAAATAGTTGCTGAGGGTGTTTTTGAAGACGTTGGCGCAGCTGTTACAGCCTCTTTAGCAGGTGTCGCAACTTTAGTTTTTGCTGTCTCCTTTGCCTTTGTGCTATTCTTAGTTTTTGGTGTTTCGGAATTGGCTTGCGCTAAAGTATCTTGCATCGCATTTTGAATGGTATTCAATGCGGTTTCTTGCGCCGTTTTAGCATCTTTTTTTTGATCAAAAAGTGAACATGAGGTAATGGAAAGTAGGCAGAGCGTACCGAAAATTATCTGTTTCATATTGTGCAGTTTTTTAATTTTAATGAAATTTTGTTTAATAGTAACTTCAAAAGTAATAAAAAATTATTTTTGAGTCGCTTTTATTATCAAAGAATTAATGTTTTCACATCTAACCAATCAAACCATGCTCTCTATTTTCATCGCGGTACTCGCCAAGCTGTTTTCAGTCGTCAATCCTGTCGGTGCAGTGCCCATGTATTTGTCATTAACGGCCAGTTACAACAAAGCAGAACGTAACAGAACGGCTTTGGCTACGACCCTTTATTTTGTCGGTATCTGTATGGCATTTTTTTGGGCAGGCTCATACATTTTGAACTTTTTTGGCTTGCAAATCAATTCATTACGTATAGCAGGTGGACTTATTATATTGAGTTCTGGCTATGCTTTGATGAATGATAAATTTGCTGAAAACCGCGCCATGAACACCGAAGTACAAGAAGAAGCGATTCAAAAAAGCGATATTTCGTTTTCACCGCTTGCTATGCCTTTGCTGTCGGGACCCGGCTCCATTTCATTGCTCATCGGCTTCAATGCTGACTTTGATAGATGGGAGGAAAAGTTGATTGTTTCGAGCGTAATATTGGTCAATGGACTGATAGTTTACCTCATTTTACGGTCTGCGCCTTTGATGAATCGTTTTCTGGGCGTTTCGGGTCTGAAAGCAGGTTCGCGTATCATGGCATTTATCACTATGGCAATTGGCGTTCAATTAATTATCGCAGGTGTGGTCGCATTGGTCAAATTATTGAGTTAGACCACTGATTGAATAAATATCTGATTTATTTATTTTAACGTGAGTTCGGAGATATTACTGGCTCTTTTTCGCTGCGCTCAAAAATCGCCTTTTGAATGGTTGTTTAAGGGTTGAGCTTATTTTTGATAG
>JAYTUR010000154.1:0-2571 GCA_043744475.1 Saprospiraceae bacterium
CGAAGTACCCGACGTGACAACACCAATTTCATTGTTTTCAGCATCAAAAATTGCATAACCATGACGTGGGACACGACGGTCATCAAGCGTAAAACCGACGAGTTTGCGAGAGACCCCCTCAGTAATTTGGCGTTTAAAAGTCTCAACATTCACAAAATCAGCGGCTTTTTTAGTTTTTGTAATCCAACCCAAACCTGCTTCAATCGGTGAAGTCGTGTCGTCAATATCATTACCATAAAGACAGAAGCCTTTTTCAAGGCGTAAGGTATCGCGCGCGCCTAAGCCAATCGGCTGAATATTGAAGTCTTTACCCGCCACAAAAAGAGCTTCCCATAAGCGGACAGCATCTTTATTATTGACATACAATTCAAAACCACCTGCACCTGTATAACCTGTAGCTGAAATTATGACGTTTTCAATACCCGCAACCACACCTTTTTCAAAATGATAATATTTAATATCAGAAAGATTCACATCTGTTAAAGTTTGAATCACTTCCGCGGCATTGGGTCCTTGAATGGCAAGGAGCGCCGAGTCGTCGCTAATATTAACAAGGCGTGTATCATAGTCTTTGGCAAAGCCAGAAATCCAAGCCCAATCTTTGTCAATATTTGACGCATTGACGACAAGCATAAAGGCTTGTTCGCCTTCCGAACAGTTGTCTTCCGACAAACGATAGACCAATAAATCGTCCACAATGCCCCCATCCCTATTCGGTAAACAAGAGTATTGCGCTTGATTAATAGCCAGTTTTGAGGCATCGTTTGAGGTGACTTTTTGAACCAAATCCAAAGCCTGTTTGCCTTTTACGATAAATTCACCCATGTGCGACACGTCGAAAACGCCTACGTTTGTGCGCACGCAATGGTGTTCTTCTTTGATGCCTGAATAGGAAATCGGCATGTTATAACCCGCAAAAGCAGCCATTTTTGCACCTAAGCCAATGTGTATTTCTGTAAGTGGTGTATTTTTAACAACAGTTGTTTCAGACATAAATAATTGATTTTTAAGAATTTATAATTGGTTGATATTTAATTTATTTTAACGCTTTCCATAATATCGCCCACTTCAAGTTTATAAACGACATCTATGCCTTCCAACACCTTTGCAAAAATGGTGTAGTTCGGGTCGAGGTGAAAAGTTGGGCTTTGGGTGATAAACCATTGCGTACATTCCGTATGATTACCCGCAGAAGCCATGCCCACATACCCCTCAGTATTGTAGTGCATCGGAGTCAATTCTGACGAAATGGTATAGTCCAAAGAGCCGTAACCATCGCCTCGTGGGCAGCCTGTTTGCACCACAAAATTAGGCACAACACGGTGAAAAATCTTTCCGTTGAAAAAGCCCGTTTTGGCTAAATTGACAAAATTAGCTACTGAAATAGGTGCATTTTGACGTAAAAGTCGCAGTTTTATGTCGCCTTTACTCGTTTTTATCAAGGCATTTGAAAAGTCAGTCATGCCAGCTAACGTAATCCAATCAATGGAACGTGGTGTTGTATATTTTTTCTTTTTGAGACTTGTCGAATCTGATATTTTAACAATGGCATTAAAAATAGCATCGTAGGCTTCAAGTTGTGCAGGCATTTTTAGCTTTTGCATAACTTGATACAAAACAGGGATAGAATCACGCATTTTCAAGCGATTCAGCTCCGCTTCGGGCTTGATAATCGTCTCCGCTGCTACCGTTGCAGCACCCGCATCACCCGACCGAATAATATCAAAAAGTGCTGTTTTGAGTTGATTTTTAACGCCTAAAGCATAGTTTTGAAACATCCGATAGTAATCTGGTGAACAGATGATTTTCGCCAAAGCCTCTGTGGCAGCTGTGCGCACGATAGGTGCATTGTCGGTTTTCAGAGCCTCGTCGTGCAGCATTTCGTAGTTCCAACCGAAGTTGGCAAGCCCCCTCAGTAAAACCGCTTTTTCGTAAGGATTGACTGCTTTTTCATACAAATCTTTCATAGCGGTATTCAACGAGTCGCGGGTTCGAGGGTAAAAACGCAGCCATTTTAAGGCAGCACCCATCATCAAACGTTTGGTCGAGGGTTGCAATGTTTCATCAGACGACGCTATTTTATAGGATTGGGCATCACGTTCCGACCCATTTTTGACCAATAATTCAGCAGCTGTATTTGCTACATGAATATTTCGGTCACGTAAAGCGGAAAAAAGAAGCGACTGAATATTGTTATAAGGAAATTCACTGACGGCATTTAGTATATTTATTTTAACCCTAAAATCCGTTTCTCTACGAAAAAGACTCTCAAAAACGGGCAATATACTGAGGGGGGTATTGGATTTGCCCAATGCCTTTACCAAAGCCATTCTGATGTCCGTATTGTTTTCTGTAAGCATTAAAGATGACAACGAAGCGGTCACTGTGGTATCGTATTTCGCTTTTATTTTCCCTAAATAGCTGACACCAATCAGCCGAACAGAAGGCGGAACACGTTGATTTTCAACGAAATACTTCATTTTTCGAATAGACTCCACATTATAAGTATCTCGAAGTCCGAAGCGGTAAATACCGTAAGCCTGTCCTTCAAGCAGCAGCGTATCGGTCATT
>JAYTUR010000155.1:0-2568 GCA_043744475.1 Saprospiraceae bacterium
GGGCGGATATTCCGTTTGTGATTGCGACATCGCGACCTATTGAAGACAACAAAGCTACGTGGTTGGCGGGGCAGTTTTACCAGTATTTGACCTTAGGTCGCTCACTCCGCGAGGCATTTACCGAGGTATATAACGATGCCAATTTCCAGAAAAAAGAGATTGCCTTTGGCGGCGAACGCGGTATTGGTCGGGCAAATGATATACCCGACAACAGCGTGCCATGGGGGCTTTACGTGCGCGAGGGCGCGGAAAACGACGATTATCGCTTGCCTTTTACGGCTAAAACAGTCGTTGATACTGAGGGGGTTGATCACACCGTTTTTTTGGACAATGTAATTTACGCTTTGGAGTTGGTGGACACGCCGCAGTTTTTGGGTATCAAAAAATTAGCAGATAACTTGCGGCGCGGGAATGTGCCGAACAATAAAAAGATATCGGAGTTGCTAAAGGCTTTGCCTTATACCCTTGGTTTGCGGATACGGCAAATTACGGCAGAGCCAGAGGACAAATCGAGTGAATACTACCGCGAATTGTTGTACGATTATGTCTTTCTGTTTGAAACGCTGTTGCACCACACGGCATCGTTCCTCATATCGCAGGTGTGGCAAAACGACAAAGTGATGCTCGCCAACAAACCAGCGAACGCTGCAGAGATTTTGGCGTTCTGGATGAGCGACCGTTTGAAACAATCGCCGCAAGATTATACAGCCCATATCAAAAATTTGATAGACTGGTTCACGCAAACAAGCGTGCCAACCTCGTTTTCGAAGCCGAATACTGAGGGGGTGTTAGCGTATCTTGATTCTAAAGCATTCGACGATGCGGCGAACTTTTTTTATCAACAAAAAAGACTGTATGAACAACGGGTACGACTGAATGAAGACGAATCATTGGAAAACTGCTTTGTCGCCCAACAGCATTTATCCAGTGCCTTTCAGACCTTTGGCTTCGTGGCAGCTTATACCATGGCTTCAGTACGCAGCATCAATGTCACGAACTTTAGGCACGTCCAAACTGAATTTGGCAACGTGGTCTCAAAACTGGTCATTACAGAAGCTGACCCTACGTCTATATTTGGTAGCTTGATGTTGGAGAACAAATCGGTGTTGTGCTATAACACAACGGAGACAGATTTTGACGTTATTTTGGACGTTCCTGACAAAATGAGCCTATTCCCTTTTATTATTGACCGTAATGTGTTTACCCAAAAAACAAATAGTGAAGTAGATTTATACCTGTTTATGGGCTATTTTAATAATGATGCGGGCAAAAAATGTTACAATTATGTCTCCGTTCAGAACCCAAGTAAGGTGTGGCAGTTTGACGAAACCCAAAACCACGTCAGCCTCTTGCACGTTGGTGAATCGGCAAACTTTGCTGACCAAGCCAATCACTTGATGGCGGATGCGGGGGAGTTCAAAATGTATTTAATGCAATTTAAAAAGATATTTTTAAACCAATAAACGTGGTTGATGCTCAAAAACTATCTAAAAGTTTAAAACTTTTGGATAGTTGATACCGTTCATCATTCACCATTAGCCCTTATTAACATGGCGCAAAGTCCATTCAAACTGTTTGAGCCGTACAGCTCTAACGACAAGAACATATTTTTTGGGCGCGATGCCGAAATTTACGCCTTGTATAGCTTGCTGCAACAAACGCGGTTGGTGCTTATTTACGGCGGTTCAGGAACGGGCAAAACAAGTCTCATCAATGCGGGTTTGCCTAAAGTTTTTAAGCTAACGGATTGGTTTCGCATCTCCGTTCGGCGCAAAGACGATATCAACAACTCACTAAAAACAGAATTGGCGCGCTTGACTTCTGAACCCAATAGTGAACTAACGACAGCCATTAACACCATTTATGAAAGCCGTTGGATGCCGATTTATTTGGTATTCGACCAGTTTGAAGAGATTTTCACGTTGGGGACACATGCCGAACGTTTGGCGTTTTTCACGGACTTACAAACGCTGTTGAATAAGCCGCTGCCTTGCAAAATTATCCTCTCGATGCGTGAGGAGTACATTGGACATTTGTATGAATACGAGCCTGTAATACCGGCTTTGTTTGAAAAACGCTTCCGTATCGAACCGATGAAAGACGAGACGGTGCGAATAGTCATCATGCAAATGTGTGCCGCAGGCGACGTACAATTGGAAGCAGGAAAAGAGACAGCTGACCAAATATTGCAAAACGTAAAAGAAGGCAAACAAGCCGCTCACCTACCCTATTTGCAAGTTTATCTGCATTATTTGTACGAAAATGCGATGGAAACACTCAAAAAGCCTTTATTTACTGAGGGGGTGGTTAAGGCGGTGGGTGCATTGGGCAATGTAATCAAACGGTTTATTGAGTCACAAGTGGCGGCGGCGCAAAAGCATTTCAATACGTCGGGACTGCCTTCCGATTTTGCCGCCCGTCTGCTTGATGAATTTGCGACCGACGAAGGCACGAAGCAATCGCGCAAAGCCAATGAACTGGCTCAAACGCTCGATACACCCGTTGAAAGCGTCAAAATGGCACTCGTTTATTTCAGCGAAGGCAAGCTTTTACGCGCCGATGAAAACG
>JAYTUR010000156.1:0-2568 GCA_043744475.1 Saprospiraceae bacterium
AAGTCACCCTTTCAATTTGGAAATACCCCCCCTCAGTAAAAAAGCGATTTATTTGCCAATTATCTTAATCAACATGCCGCGCGTTACGCGGTCAGTCAGTTCCATACCGTTGATGATAGCGAGTTCCTTATGTCGTTTTTCAGGCATATTAAAAGCCTTTAAAGCATCGAGCAGAGTGCCATCGGTATAAACCGTTTTGATGCGGATGCGATTGGGCGTAATATTGATTTTATTATAGTCCGTCAAGGTTCTAAAACCATTCATCGTAGTGGTGAAATAACGTTCATATTGCGGAAAATCAGCGACACCAGCAACACCATGTATGACATAGTTCATACCGTTATAAGCTATAAAAGTGGACATAATCCGCGTCGTATTTTCAGCCGCTTGTTGGGGCGTTTGTTGGGTATTTTGAGTCGTTTCAGGCACTTGGTCGCCGACTTGAACGATGGCTTGCAAACCATTGACGTTTGTATTGCGCTTGTCAATCAATTTGAGTTTATGCTTTTGAACAACAGCATTTGCCGCTTCCTCAAGCGTTTTTTCAGGTGCAAGTGTCAAAATCATCAAGGCTTTTTGATTTTTTGAAGCCATCTGGAATTGTGCGGGTGAGTTATGAGTCTGCCAATCCAACGGAATCGGGAACTCGAATTTCAGTTCTGGATGATAGAAAGTATTGTTTTCGACATATCCTTGACGCGGGTCTTCGCCATATACTAAACCCTCGATACGGCGCAAATAACCGTCTCGATTCACGTCATACGTTTTCGACGGATTGGCTTTTTGTGTTTCAATTGCCATCGCTTTTACGTTATTGAAACGGTCGCCTGGGTCGGGATGTGTGGACATAAACGTTGGGATATTAGCACCCGCCGCCTCTTGAATACGTCCAATAGTTTGGAAAAAACCAGCCATTTCACGCGCATCATAACCTGTTTTTGAGGAGTATTCAACGCCTAATTTGTCAGCTTGAGATTCGTGGTCGCGGCTGTATTTGAGCATCAAAAGTTGTAAGCCTTGGCTCGCTACATCGGCATATTGCGCAAATTTTGGAGAGGCTATCATGCCGACAATCAAGCCGCCTTGGAGTAAAATCTGTTTGGTTTGTTGTTGTGCGCCATGTCGAGCCGTGACGTGACCGATTTCATGACCCAAAACGCCCATAAATTGGGCTTCATTATTGAAATGCGCCAAAATACCACGTGTGAAATAAACAAAGCCGCCCGGCACGGCAAAGGCATTGACTACCTCGGAATCCATGACCTTGAACTGAAAGTTGAGGGTCGGACGATGTGAGATTTTTACCATTGACCGACCTTGAATGCCCACATATTGTTGCAAAAGAGAGTCGGCATAAACGCCAAACTCGGCTTGAATAGACGGGTCAGATTGTTGCCCAAGAGATAACTCTTGCGCTTCGGACATAAAGGATAATTCTTTTTTACCTGTAACAGGATTGCGGGCGCATTGGTTGAAAACCAATAAGATAGCGACAAGAGCAGCAATTTTTGAGAAACGATGGAAGTGTGTGATTTTCATAATGTACGTTATTTAATAATGGTGAAAATAGTGCTTTGTCAAGCAATAAAAATAAAGAAAACGGAAATTGTTTTATCCTTGCGTGCTTTTTATGTAAAAACACAGTAAATTTGTTTTAAAAAGTGGCTTAATATAATCCTTTTTTATGAATTTATGTATCTAAAATGGATTTTATGCGTCAAAAAAATGATTTTATACTGAGGGGTATCTCAACATTCCCTTCAATAATATAGAACAACATAAAATCGAATATTTTTTTGAAAACAAATTAAAATGATTAACAAGTTGAAAAATCAACAATATCCACAATATCCACAAAAACAATATCAAAACCAACAAAAAGAAGGCTTTCCTTGGTTGTTATCTATCGTAGGCATTGCAAGCGGACTCATCGTATTGCAGGTTTTTGGTATTTTTAAAACTCTTGATACAGAGCATAAAGCGACCGTTTTAGACGTTCGTTCGGGAGAATACGAAAACCGACAAATATCGAAGGAACGGCTTAAAAACCTGGATAAACCAACTCCAGAAGTGGATGGTGTGCTCAAATCCATTAAAGACGAATACGAATCGCCTGTGTTTACTGATATACGCACGGCGAATGAGAATAATAATTGGGGCTTAACCGATGATGAAGCCAAATTCTATGACGATATGCGGATTCGTTATGGCGGCACACGTGACAATTGGTTGGGTGTTGTCCAAAGAGCCAATAGTACTTACAAAACCATTAAAGATATTTTTGGCGGTCAGTCTGATATTACGGCTGTTTTACAGGATTCAAGGGCTGCTGCAACCGTATTCGGTCGTATCCAACAATATTTTGGTATCTCAACCTTAGATTGTTTAAATTTTGCTCAAAGTGCACGTGCTACACGTTTAAGTGATTGGGCAAATTTTGTTGAAAGTAGAAAACGTTAAATTGTTGAATAGCAGTAAAGGGCTTTCCTATAAAAATAGAATATAGCTACTCACTGCTTTTTACTTCGCAAAAAAGACGTGCGTTGAGAAAAATCTATCAGAGCGAAG
>JAYTUR010000157.1:0-2547 GCA_043744475.1 Saprospiraceae bacterium
TTTTCCCAACAAAGCCAAAACAACTCCTGCCATTATTAAAGCTCCTGCAATTATAAGCCGTGTCGTGATATTTTCTGAAAGAAAAATAATACCGCCCAATGCTGCTAAAATCGGTACAAGTAGTTGTAACAGAGCGGCTTGGGTAGTTGTCAAACCGCGTAATGCTGTGTACCAAATCGCATAACCTACACCTGAAGTTAAAGCACCTGAAATGCAGGCATATAGAACCCCCTCAGTAGAAACATGTGCTTTTTGTAACATCATCATATTTACAGCTAAAACCATTGGTACAGAACAGATAAAATTCAATGCTGTTGTTTCCAATGGGTCTTTCACACCACGTCCACGCAAAGTGTAAAAAGCCCAAGCGATACCTGCTATCAACATCAAAACCGCACCCAATGGGTCGGGCGCAGATAAACCTGGGAAAACGAGATAAGCCAATCCGCTCAATGCCACTATCAAACCCAACCATTCTGAAATATGCGGGCGTTCGCCTTTCAAAACGGCCATTGATAACATGGTTGTTTGCACTGTGCCAAACAAAATGAATGCACCCATCCCTGAATTGAGGCTACGATAGGCGAATGAAAAAGCAATTCCGTAGGCAAAAAGATAAAAAGCAGGTAGAAAACGGGGTTTTAAATTATCTAAAAAGGGTTGATCGCTAAACTTAAATGTGCCTTTTGACAACCTGTTTAGAAGCCACAATGTTGCCGCACCTGACACCAAACGGATACCGACATAACTGCTCGCATCTATGGCATTAGTGCCTAATGCCAAGCGATTGAACACTGAATTGGCGGCAAAAGCGGTGAGGGCGAAGGCCGTGAAAAGTATGGTTCGCCCTGTATGGAAAGGTTGTGGTTGGGTCATTCGTTTTTTTTACAAATATAGTTGTGTTGCAACTTATTGTTTATGCTCTCCAAATACATTCTTTGATATAATGATTTTTTTTTGAAGATGACCACAAGTTTTAAAAGAAAATGGTGTCTAAAAATTTTTGTCCCTTTCTCGATGTTTTTGACATTAAAACACAACAAAAAAAAATACAAAACCACAATCAAACTCAAAACCGAGCCGTTTGGTTAGGACTTAACGCCCTATCTTTAATCAGCGAAAAAACAAGTACAGGATTAAATGAACAGCCCGAAAATGGTGAAGGAATGACCCCCTCAGTATTTTCACTGCAACTTAATAAATTTTACAAAAAATGAAAAACCTTTTAATCATCTGCCTAAGCTTAATAACAACCCTTTTATGGGCGCACAGTGGCATCGAACACGAAAAAACAACCCTTAGAATGTGGTACATTGATGCCGAAAACAAAACCATTGAAGCCTCCTTTTTGATGCTAAAAGATAAGGTTGTGTTTTTGGAAGACAAGCAGCAGTCAGTTGTCAAATATCCATTATCGGCATTGGTATTAAAAGACCAAATGTATGCGCTTCAAAAATTCAAGCACATTCAAGAATTGAACACCACCCCCTCAGTATCAAATGCGATGAATTGGGTTTCAGTGTTAAATCAAAATTTTTGGTTGTGTGTTTGGTTCGTTTCTTTATTGGCGACATTTTTATTTATCCGTTTACGCCAAAATAGGTTTTCATTTCAATACGCTTATTATGGCGTTTTGATAGGCATAATGCTTGTTTTCCTTAGTTTTATGCCCAAACCGATATTGGGAACAGACCCACTTTTCATAGATTCAGCGTTTACACCGTTCAAATCCAAAGTAAAAACACATTGGGATAACCAATATTTTTATGTCGAAGATTTAGGATTGCCGAGTCACCCGATGATGAAAGGCATTACCTCATGGCAACAACAAGTGCCGATTATACAATGTTATACAGGCACAAATGCGTGGAGCATTCCGCTTAATCCTGTTATTGCAACAACGCCTGTACCGACTGCTACCAATTTTTTCAAAGGTGCAATAGCCCTCGCTGCCAACGGTATTCCGATTTTTAATGCCTTGAACAATCGTGGTGAGGACTCGTATCTCATTGGTGAATTAGACCAATATGGTGGGCATTGCGGACGAGCCGATGATTACCATTATCATATCGCCCCCCTCAGTTTGGACAGCATCAATACCGATGTTTTGCCCATAGCCTTTGCTTTAGACGGCTTCGCTGTCTATGCAATTAAAGAGCCGAACGGCACAGCGATGCAAACTTTAGATGCCAATCATGGGCATTATCTGAATGGCGTTTATCACTATCATGGCACAACCAATTACCCATACCTCATCGGCAATATGGTCGGTATTGTCACAAAAGATGCCACTGACCAAATCATTCCACAAGCGCAAAGCAAACCCCTTCGCCCTGCGGGAACGCCTTTAAATGGGGCAGTTATCACGAACCATCAATCAACGGGGACGAATGCGTATAGCCTGACCTATATGCTTAGTAATCAGTCTTATAACGTCACTTATTCGTGGACAAATACAGGGGTTTTTATGTTCAATTGGGGTTCACCAACGGGTACAACCACCACGAATTATAATGCGACAATTTGTACATTATCAACCGCCGCTGA
>JAYTUR010000158.1:0-2541 GCA_043744475.1 Saprospiraceae bacterium
CGATCTGAAATTGCATTCAGGTATAGAAAACACCTATCGATCCGATGAAAATATAGGCAAGTATCACTACAAATCTTCTTTTTATGCCTTAAAAGATAGTACAGAAAAAAAAATATTAGGCTTTATTGAATTGCCTTTCTATTCGCGTGACCGCAACCTAAGGCTGTCGGCAAGCGATATGTGGAGCTATAGTGCAGGGGTTTTGACCTTTCTTTTTATTCTTTGCATCAGCATTATTTCGATGCACACAGCCCGATTAATCAAACCTTTACAACAAGTAGCCGATATGTTACGTCGTCTTCGTGTCGAAAAAACAGCAAAAAATGAGTTGATTCCTTGGGATAAAAAAGATGAAATTGGCGCGCTCATCAATGCTTACAATAACAAAGTCACTGAACTCGAAGAAGCCATTTTACAACTCGCCGAAGCAGAACGTGAAGGGGCTTGGCGCGATATGGCAAGGCAAGTAGCGCATGAAATCCGTAATCCATTGACTCCTATGAAATTAGTCGTTCAGCACCTTGAAATGATGCGTGTGCAAGGCAATGAAAACATGGTGGAATATACGTCTCGCTCAAACCGAGTCCTTTTGGAGCAAATTGCCAGCTTGGAAAACATCGTCAACGAGTTTCATTCTTTCGCAAGGATGCCGAATAAGGCGACGAATGTTGAATTTCCTCTAAATGATCTTGTACAATCTGTATATGACCTTTTTGCACAACACAACAACGAAGGCAAAAAGTTAGAAGTCACGTTGGCAATGCCCAACGAGCGGTTTATTGTCTATGCAGATAGGGCGTTATTAACCAGTGCATTCAATAATTTGATGAAAAATGCCATTCAATCCATTCCACCAGACCGCGACGGTATCATCAATGTCAAATTATATCGTGAAAACAATACTGCTGTTGTGAAAATTAGCGACAATGGCTCAGGTATTCCAAAAGACATTCAAGATAAAATTTTCAGTCCCAACTTTACAACTAAAGCCTATGGCTCAGGCATCGGTTTGTTGATTACTAAAAACATTATCCAGTCAGTCAGTGGTAAAATCTCTTTTGAGACCATTGAAAATGAAGGCTCTGACTTCTTTGTGCAGTTAGAAATTACGGAAAGTTATAAAATTGAACCGCAGTCATTGGTCAATAGTCATTAAGCAATGGTTGTATTGTTGTTACCCATAAAACATCAGCTCAACCCTTGCAATTCCACCAATTTACGGTACTCGCCACCGAGTTTGAACAGCGTTTCATGCGTACCTCGTTCGATGATTTGACCTTCATGCAACACAATGATTTCATCCGCATGTTGCACCGTCGAAAGGCGATGTGCAATGACAAGAGCCGTTCTACCTGTCATCAGCTTAGTCAGAGCCGATTGTACCAATTTTTCACTTTCAGAATCTAAGGCAGAAGTCGCTTCATCGAGTATCAAAATATCAGGATTACACAACAAAGCACGAGCAATCGTCAGTCGTTGCCTTTGTCCACCGCTTAATTTCATGCCTCTATCGCCAATATTCGTTTGATACCCCCCCTCAGTATTTTCGATAAAATTATGCGCATTGGCTGCTTTTGCTGCCGCAATAACTTGTTGATTATCAACATTTTCTAAACCAAAAACGATATTATTGTAAATCGTATCATTAAACAAAACCGCCTCTTGCGTCACTATACCCATGAGCGAACGCAAGTCTTTTATTTTCAAATCCCTAATATCAACGCCGTCTATCAAAATAGCCCCCTCTGTAACATCATAAAAACGCGACAACAAATCCGCTATCGTTGACTTACCCGCACCCGATGCACCGACTAGAGCAACAATTTTTCCTTTCGGAATCGTCAAATCAATATTGGTTAAAATCTGTTTTTCCGCTTCGCGGTAATAAAAAGACACGTTTTTGTATTCAATTTGATGTTGAAAGCCTCCCCTCAGTATTTTAGGTTCTTTGGCATCAACAATCGTCTCCTCTGCATTCAATATTTCCTCAATCCGTGCCAATGCCCCTGCCCCACGACGGATATTATAAGATGCCGATGAAAAGGCTTTTGCGGGTTCGATTACTTGAAAAAAAGCATATAAAAAACCTAAAAACAGCTCAGGTGTTAAATCCCCTAAAGTCACTTGTTTGAATCCAAACCATATCAATACACACACGACCGTTATCCCTAAAAACTCTGTTGTTGGCGATGCCAAATCCCGTTTTCTCAAGTGATTTATCAGCAAATTGCGATATCCATTGTTCTCAACACTAAATTTTTCACGTTGATAATTTTCAGCATTAAACGCCTTAATAACCCGCGAACCACCCAAAGCCTCATCTAAAACAGATACCAAAGAACCCAACCTTTGCTGCAAGGCAGAGGATTCTTTTTTCAACGATTTGCCAATGCCACCTATGATAAGTGCCGTAAAACCCAACAAAATCAAGACAAAACCCGTCAAAGCAGGCGATATATAAATCATAATCGTCATAGACCCAATGATGAGCAAAGGCTCACGCACAATCGTTTCCAGCACATTCAAAATACTCCACTCCAC
>JAYTUR010000159.1:0-2534 GCA_043744475.1 Saprospiraceae bacterium
GCCTTCTCGTGTGGCATTGCCCCCCCTCAGTAATCGGGCAATTCCTTACTATCTTGATGGCAAAAAAATGCGCTCATCATGGCATTTTCAGTTGACAAAAACGAATCGTATGAATACTATTCCTGCTTATGACCGAGAAGCAGGTGAACCCTTCAATGAGCCGCTTTTGTATCAAAATGCCTTCGATAATGCCGATTTTTACCGCATCGAAGGGCATGTCAACAAGACTTTGGGTGTAGTTTGGAATACGCTTGTTGGTGATACTCGTCAACAAGACATAGGTTTGCGGACGTGTTTGAACCTCCCTTTTTCGGTTGAAATCGTTGAAGTTGCGCCGCATACTGAGGGGGTAGAAACGATATTTACTCGGCTCGAAGAGTTTGCAAGCAAACACACAGGGCTTGAACATCAAGGTGGTGTCATGCGTGGCGGCACTTTGATTTTGGTTGTTGAACGTCCGCAGATACAAATTTTTGGAAAAGCAGAAGTTAATGAGCGTGGTTTGACCCTTGAGCAAGAGCCGTTTGTGCTGCCTAATAACTCAACTTATAAAGTTATTGCAGATTTTTGTCTGCCTTATTGGGTGGCAGAAGAACCACGCCAGATGGCATTGGCTTATTTTACAATGTCAACCGAAAAAGAAGATAAAAATACAGGCATTAAAGCAGTCAAATTTACCAACAGATCGCCTGTTAATCAAGTGTTTGAATGGTTTATTGATGGTGTTTCGGTTGGTCAAACGACTGATTTAAGTTCTGTGTTCAAATTTGAAACAACCGATAAAACAGCAACGGAACGGAATTTTATTGTGACTCTTGTAGCAAAATTAAATGCGGCTGATACGATGCCCGATATGGCAACGCAAGGCGTGACGATTACCCGCGAGGTTAAAGAGAAAGTTGAGCCGCCAGTAGCAGATTTCCAAGAGATAAAGCGGTTTAAAACCACAAATCAACAAGAGCAACAAGGCGAACTGATTACTTTTGAAAACCGTTCCAATCATGCGACAAGTTACGTTTGGGAAGTTTTTGAAATAGGCACAGAGGCAGTACCGACTAAACTGCCAGTTCAGCAGCCTATTAATCCGAAAGATAGTTTAGTCCAATTTTTCCCATTCACGACTTCGACAGGTACTGAAACTAAAAAGTTTAGAGTCTTATTGACTGCCCTGTCGCCTGATGCAACACCGAGTTTTAATAATGCAGAACAAGAGGTTGTCATAACGCGCACGGTTGTAGAAAAAGTTGTTCGACCTGTCGCAAACTTTAATATCGGTCAACGAAAAGTTACCAATACTGAGGGGGGGAACACGAAACTTGGGGAAACCATATCATTCTCAAATAAATCAGTCTTTGCTAAAAGTTTCCTCTGGTTTATTGATGACAACCCTAAAGCGGTGTCAAATGCAGTGAATTTGAATGACCAACCTTTTAAGTTTGATGCCAATGATTCAACAACGTTGGAAAAAGATTTCGTGGTAACGCTCATCGCATTCAGCGAAGAACAGCAAAAAGGTGAGCAAGATGTTGAAAAACTAACAGTTAGCATTCGCCGTGATATAAAAGCTGATTTTGAGATTATAAACCCTAAAGATAGGTTTAAAGGTGAAAAGTCCATTTCTGTTACGACTACCCTCGATACCTATTCTGCTGAATTTGTTAATCAATCGGGAAATGCCGCTAAATATCAATGGTCTGCTTTTGATAATAAAGGCAATGACGTTGGAGCTAAATTAGAGACAACATCGAAAACAAACATTTTCGCCACTAAATTAAAGGCTGGTCAAGAAGAACGTTATACTATTCAACTCATTGCTTACGACGAGAAAGGTAATGAGTTGGCAAAATGCGAAAAAAACATAACCGTCAACTTGTTTCTAGGTTCTATTCCGCTTCCGAGCCCTTCAGAAATTCCTGTTTCTGTCCGCGATATTATGTCCGAAACGCCCGAGGATTTACCGACCGTTGACGGCTTAACCGCTTCACGCAATATGGAAGCACGTCGCCGCAATTTTCATAAAATTATTGAAGACACAAGTACCGAAAACCCACCCCTCAGTAGCCAAAAGAATTTTCAAAATGTGGTGGACTTTATGGCAGAACTGGACAAAGCGGTAGCCGATTATGACCGTGTCTCATCGTTGGAAAAGAATTTTGAGGACTTAGAGCATTTTGATAAAACATTCAAAAACAATGCTTTACAATTGGTTCAAAACATCAAAAAGGCAGGTGGCGTGTCCGATACGGCTTATCGCAATGTTCTGCGCAATTACCTGTTTTTCTACCTCGATAAGTTGGTTCACCTATTGCCTGACCAACTGACACCGACGACGGAACAGACCGTGCGTGATGTTTTAACAAAAATAAAAGAAGAACAGAGTTTCCCAATCGAAACTCTTAACAACTTACGGCAAGAGTGGCAAGTGGCGGACATAACGATGATGCAAAATGTCCCTGTTGTTCAACAATTAAATGGATTATTTGTGTAAACTTTCCAAAAGTTCGAACTTTTGGAAAGTTATCTATAAAACTTAT